>NZ_JAGFPF010000511.1:0-1289 GCF_025962695.1 Candidatus Symbiopectobacterium sp. NZEC135
AGGCAGCACCACCGTGAACAAAAATCCAGCTCTGGTCCTTATCAGGAGCGACGATCATGGTACTTTCTGCTATAGCTCTGTTCGCCAAGCCGTGCTGACGTGCGCGATGCGTGAGTTTCCCGCATCAAGATGAGGCGAGTGACCGCAAGCGTCCGACATAGAGAATAAGCGAATCGGCATGAGGTATAGCAATCACTGACTCATCCAACGTTAGCCGTTATCCAGATACTGGCTGATACCACGTATTGCGCATGCATAAGCGATACGCCACAGGTGTCATTATTCAGTGAAAATATGCTCGCGCTTTGTTTTGATCGAAGGGAGTACAGTGATTGCTAGCAGCACCAATGCCATTAACAGCAAACACAGACTGATGGGTTCTTCGATGAAGACGGCATAACGTCCTCGCGACATCATCATGGCCCGACGCAGGTTTTCCTCCATCAACGGCCCGAGAATAAAACCCATCAGTAAGGGGGCTGGCTCGTAGTCATAAGCCACCAACGCGAATCCAATCAGCCCAAATAGCGCCGCCGTAAAAATATCGAATGAACTGCTCGCCACACTGTATATACCAATGCAACAGAACATAATGATAACCGGATACAGTAACCGATAGGGAATTCGCAACAGTTGTACCCATACCCCGACCAGTGGCAGATTGAGCGCCAGCAGCATGATATTGCCAATCCACATACTCGCAATCACACTCCAGAACAGAGTGGGTTGGTCCGTGATAAATTGTGGGCCCGGTGTAATACCGTGGATCATCATCGCACCCGCCATCAAGGCCATGGTGCCATTAGAGGGGAGACCCAGCGTTAATAAGGGAATAAACGACGTTTGAGCCGCTGCATTATTAGCAGACTCGGGCCCCGCGACACCGGCAATCGCGCCGTGACCAAATTGCTCAGGATTTGCCGACACCTTTTTTTCTACCGTATACGAACAGAACGTTGCCAGCGCCCCACCGCCACCGGGCAGCAGTCCAAACAGCGACCCAATCAGCGTACCGCGTAACACAGGACCCGCCGATTGACGGAGATCGTCACGGCTTAGCAAAACGCGCCCGTGGGGAATAACGTTGCCCGTAGATTGTTCCCGAAGGGAAACCACACGGATGATTTCGCTGATACCAAACAGCCCCATCGCCAACGCAACAAAACTGATACCGTCCGTGAGTTGGATAATGCCAAAGGTATAACGCTCTGTCCCTGAATTGACATCAACCCCCATCAATCCGAGCAGCATCCCTAGCACCATTACGGCAAACGCCTTAAGCAACGATC
>NZ_JAGFPF010000510.1:0-1289 GCF_025962695.1 Candidatus Symbiopectobacterium sp. NZEC135
ATAAGCACGCTGTCTTACCTGCAATATGAAAGAACCCAGAACACGCGTATTGATGAGCCTACCTCGGGTGGTCCTGCGGGACGTCCGTTGCCGAATAAGCCATACAGCACCATCAAGTTAGATGCATACACTGCCCATAGCGAAATGAATATTCCGTTTGAGGCGCTGTTTAATCAAACGGCGACAGTGGGCTTGGAATGGGTTGAACAGAAGATGCAGGACCCTTCCTCCAATAACCAAGCGACAGATGAAGGCGGAAGCATCGGTACTATTGCGGATACTAACCGCAGCCATGATCTCTGCCCGTATTGCTTCCGTATTTCTCGTAGACAATATCGAAGTCACCGACAGCACCATGCTGACACCAGCACTACGTCTCGATCATCATAGCATTGTGGGTACCAACTGGAGCCCGTCGCTGAATCTGTCACAGCAATTGGGCGAGGACTTTACCCTGAAAATGGGTATCGCGCGTGCTTATAAAGCACCAAACCTCTATCAACTGAACCCGAATTACCTGCTGTATAGCCGTGGTAATGGTTGTAATGGTGCGGGCTCGTGCTACTTGATGGGGCGTGACGATCTCAGCGCAGAGACTAGCGTCAATAAAGAGATTGGCCTTGAATTTAAACGTAATGGCTATCAAGCGGGTGTGACGTATTTCCGTAACGATTATCGCAATAAGATTGAATCTGGTGTTACCAAGATTGGTAACGCTGTTGGCGGAAGCACGACAGGAAGCACCGCGAGGTATGCCAATGCCAACATTTTCCAATGGGAAAACGTACCTAAAGCGTTAGTGGAAGGGCTGGAAGGTTCTTTGACGGTACCTGTTACGGAAACCATCAGTTGGAATAACAACATCACCTGGATGCTGCGTTCTGAAAACAAAACGACGGGAGAATACCTGTCGATTACGCCAGAATTTACGCTGAACTCCTCTGTTAGTTGGCAGGCAACCGACGATCTTTCCTTCCTGGGTAAAATGACCTGGTATGGTCGTCAGAAACCGAAGAAATACAACTATCAGGGTACGCCAGTGGCATCAATTCCACTGACGGCTGCCTATGATACTAACGAGGTGAGTCCGTATGCGGTGTTTGGTTTAAGTTCAACCTATAAAGTGAACAAAAACCTGAGCATTACCGGAGGGGTGGATAACCTGCTCGATAAACGTCAGTTCCGTAAAGGCAATGCTCAATCATTGACCAGTACCGATGATAACACTGGAGTGACTTCAATCACTAGCTACGGTGCAGGCGCAGCCACCTTTAACGAACCGGGTCGTA
>NZ_JAGFPF010000512.1:0-1288 GCF_025962695.1 Candidatus Symbiopectobacterium sp. NZEC135
CGCCTCTTGCAACATGCCAGCAGACAGATCCAACGCGATCACCTGTTTACCCAGCGCGCGCCAACGTTGACTGAAATGCCCGGTGCCACACCCCGCATCCAGTATCTGCTGTCCGGCAAGCGGTAGCGCCAGGGTCATCAGATGTTCACCGCTGGTGCGTTGCAGCTCGGCAAACCGGGTGTAGCGCTGCGCCGCACGGCCAAAAGCCTGGGCAATGGCCCGTTTGTTATGCAATTCATTACTCATTGACACCTTCCTGTTGCCCATGCGCCGCCGTGTGCAAAGCGGCAAGCAGGCGGGCGATGTCATCATCCGTGTGGCTGGCCGTCAGCGTAATCCGCAGCCGTGCACTGCCGGGCGGCACGGTAGGCGGACGCATCGCACTCACCCAGAATCCCTGTTGACGCAAACGCTGTGCCACGTGCAAGGCAGCGGGGTTGTCACCGACGATCAGCGGTTGAATGGCACTTTGCGATGGCATCAAGGTAAAGGGTAAATCCCCGGCCCCGGCGCGAAACTGAGCAATATGGTGGCCTAGCCTGTCACGCAGCGCGTCGCCCTGCTGAATGCAGGACAATGCCGCGCGCAATGCGCAAGCCTGAGCCGGTGGCATACTGGTGCTGTAGATCAGGTGACGGGCAAACTGTAAGAAGTAGTCGGCTACCGGTTCGCTGCACAACAGGGCGGCCCCGCTCGCGCCAAACGCCTTACCGAACGTCACGACCAGCAACTCAGGTTTTACCCCCTGCTGCCAGCAACTGCCGCGCCCCTGCTCGCCGCACACGCCTACCCCGTGCGCATCGTCCACCATCAGCCAGGCTCCGCGCGCCTGCGTCAACCCATGCAGTGCGCCCAGCGGCGCGCTGTCGCCGTCCATGCTGAAAATACCTTCCGTGACGGCAAGGGTTTCGCCCGGAGCATCTCCCTCCAGCAGGCGTTGCAGCGCCGCAGGCTGATTGTGTGCAAAGCGGCGCAAGGTGGCCGGTGACTGGGCGGCGGCTTCCAGTAAGGACGCATGGCTGAGCTTGTCTGCCAGAATGCGATCTTGCCCCTGCATCAGGGCAGCAACCACCGCCTGATTCGCGGCATAGCCGGAGATAAACAGCAGCGCACGCGGATAACCCAGCCATTGCGCCAGTTCGCCCTCCAACGCCGCATGCGCGTCGGTATAGCCCGTGACATGACCCGAGCCGCCGCTGCCCACGCCATAGCGCGTCGCACCGGTTTGCCAGGCGTCGATAATGGCAGGATGCTGGCTTAAGCCCAGGTAGTCATTGCTGGAGAAATT
>NZ_JAGFPF010000513.1:0-1286 GCF_025962695.1 Candidatus Symbiopectobacterium sp. NZEC135
GGACACCTACCGGGTATGGATGCCGGGTGCGAAGGCGAGTCCTGGCAGGAATTTATTGACGGATTATCCGGCATGGAACTGGCGGACAAAACCGTTGCGCTGTTCGGTCTGGGCGATCAGGTCGGCTACCCAGACAATTTTGTCAGCGGCATGAAAGCGTTGTATGACGCTGTGACCGATCGCGGAGCCCGCGTGGTCGGTGCCTGGCCGAGTGCAGGTTATGATTTCAATACCTCTGCCGCACTGATTGACGACAGGTTTGTCGGGTTAGCGTTGGATCAGGACAACCAGTACGATCTGACCGAAGAGCGACTGGACAGTTGGCTTGAGCAGATAAAAACCGCATTGGCCGCCTGATGCAGTTATCGAGCACAAGGTGTGTTTCTCCACGACGAAATGCACCTTGTCTTTTTTAGCGTCGCCGCATTTTCCGCTTTCCCCTCCTACAGGTTTCATCATAGTCTTGATACTCACCGAGACGACGCCCCCGCAAGAGAACACCATGCCAATCACTGTCCGCCCTATCACGGTTGATACCTGTCTGCCACTGCGTCAAAAAGAGTTGTGGCCCGATCGCCCTCTCGATTTTCTGCGTATGGAAGGCGATGAGCAGGCCCAGCATTACGGGCTCTATCAGGAGGATACGCTTGTCAGCTGTCTTTCTGTTTTCCCACTCACCAACACAGCGCGGCAGATACGCAAATTCGCCACTGATGCCGCTTTTCAGCGTCAGGGATATGGCAGCAGGCTGTTAACTCAGGTGTTAGATAAACTCCACGCGGAGGGCATCAATGACATCATGTTGAACGCCCGACTCACCGCCACGGAATTTTATCTGCGTTTTGGCTTTCAGGTGGCGGGCGAAGTGTGCCACAAAGAGGGCGTCGCCTATGTGAAAATGACGAAAACGCGCTAGCCACGCCAGGCATCGGTCAGGCTGCGCAGCCACGCCCGCTGCTGCTGTTTTTGCCGCTGGTGCAGCAGGTGCTGAAAGACTTTCGGCAACGCCTCTTCCCGTGCCAGCGGTGTTTCTGGCCGAACCGCTTCGCACTGCAACAGATGCCAACCGAGGTCGGTCGCCACGGGCTCGCTCAACGCGCCCGATGGCAGCGCAAACAGTGCCTGTTCCAGCGGCGCAAACAGCAAACCTCGGCTGACCCAGCCCAATACGCCGCCTTCCATCGCCGTCGGACACTGGGAGTAACGCGCCGCCAGCGCGGCAAAGGTTTCACCCTCACGCGTGAGTTTGTCCCGCAACGTCAGGATTTGCGCTTTCACCACCGTCT
>NZ_JAGFPF010000514.1:0-1286 GCF_025962695.1 Candidatus Symbiopectobacterium sp. NZEC135
CGACGTGGGGATAGACCAGACGCCCTCCGGCGGCCAGCACCCCGAACAGGTCGTAAACTGCGAGATCGAAGGAGAGATTAGCCAGCGCCAGCATCGCGTCCTGCGCGCCCACGGCAAAGCGGTGGTTGATGTCGGCCAGCGTATTCCAGGCAGCCCGATGAGACATCACCACCCCTTTCGGCGTGCCGGTAGAACCCGAGGTATAAATCAGGTACGCGGGCTGCTCCGGTGCCACCGCCACCGGCGTGAAGGGGTGTGCAGGTTGTTCACCCCGCCAGTCAAGCGCGTTGATCCCTGCGGGAAGCGAGGTGAGATCGTCAGCAATGGCCCACGCAATATCAACATCAGGTCACGGCGTGCTGTCGGTTGCTTCAAGTAAAACGGCACATAGCATCCCCCGCACAGCAGCGTCGCCAACGCGGCCAACGCCTGTCCCCGCCCTTTGTCACAGAAAATGGCAACCCGTTGCGCAGGCTGATGCCCCGCCTGCTGCAACCGTGCGGCCAGTCCGGTGGCCTGCGTCAGCAGTTGCTGGTAGCTCAGTGTGCCATGCTCATCAATCAGTGCGGTTGCCTCGGGACGCCGTTCAGCCTGATCCACCATCCCCTGATGCAGCAACTGGGCCGGATAGGCCCGACAAGACGCATTGGCACGCTGGCGCGCGTGACAGAACGCGGCGGGCAATGACACCGGGCGAACCTGTTGCATACAGCCTTCACCCTCTTCAATCAATCGATTGATCACGCTGCAATACAAATCGAACGCCTGTTCAATCAGGGCGGGAGGAAACAGCGCTTCACGCGAATCCCATGCCAGCAGGATCCCTTCGGGTTGCTCCACCACCTGGCAATCGATGAGCACCTGCGGTGTCTGCGTCATGCCTTGCACAATGTGATAGAGGGCCTTATTCCCATCGTTTTTTCCGCGTTGCCCCAACGTGCTGGTAAACACCACGGGCATTAACTGGGCCTCCCCGCGGCGGCGAGAACGTTCTCTGAGCAGTTCCAACCCGGAGTAGCTGGCGTGATCCATCGCGTCACACAGGCGCTGTCTGAGCGCACGTAGCTGCTCGCCAAACGGGGCCGTACCTTGTAAATCAACCTCGAGCAGCACGGTGTCGGTAAAATCGCCCAGCACGCGCTGGATATCGGGATGCCGTTGATCGCGACGAAACACGGGCAAATTCAGCGTGAAATGACGCTGTTGACTGTAGAGCGCCAGCACTTGCGCAAACGCCCCGAGCAACAGCACGCTCAACGTCACCTGATGTTCGCCAGCCAGTGAGC
>NZ_JAGFPF010000515.1:0-1284 GCF_025962695.1 Candidatus Symbiopectobacterium sp. NZEC135
AGGATGTGGCATTTGCGTTGGAGAAACTGTTGCTGCAACCGGTATTTGGCAATCAAATCTACAACCTGATCGATCCCGACCTTGAAATGCCTGCGGTACGCTAGTCTCCCAGTCCCACTGCTGTTTTTATTGCGTGTGCCGCTGTGACGGTGCACGCAATGCTTTCTCTTTGACAAACCCGCCTGCTCCCTTTCTCCTGGTCATCGTGTGCTGGGGCATCACGCTGTTGATTTATCGTCTGGACGGAATGTTATTTTTTCGTTAACGCCGATGCGACTATACTGACAGACAACGGCGTAGCATGGTGCGCGTCGATAAGGCGAATCCGGCGGCGAGGAGAGGAAGTATCCCGATGGATGAGATGAAACGTATTCTGAGTGATGACATCGAACGGCTTAATCGTAAAGAGAAGCGCGATAACAAAATCCGCTTTAATCCCGGCTTTATCCGTAAACACCCCTATCTGTTTGGCGGCATGTTGCTGTGCTATCTCCCGGTGATGTTGATTTTGGGGTTTGCCGACTATTTCGGTATCGGGTATGTGGTGGGGTTCACGCTGTTTGTGCTGGGCGTGTCACTGGGGCTGTCGTGCCATGTGAGTCCACGCTACCACTTTGACGATATTGACCAGATGGATTTGCGCGTTTGCTATAACGGTGAATGGTTTAATAAGCGCAGCATTTCGCAACAGGCGTATGCACAAATTCAGTCAAGCACGGAAGTTGCCCCCGAGGTCAAGCAGGGCGTTGAGCAGATTCAGCAGGCCAAGGGCAAAGTGACCTTTTTTGACGTGTATGCGCTGGTGTATCTGAAGTCGCCGGGTTCGGCGGTGTGACCAGACGTCAGTCTCGTGACAGTGTTTCGGCGGCATGGTAGGGTTCAAAAGGAACAGCGGTAACACTCCGCGTATTGAGAAGCAGGTAAGCACAACATGGATAAAAAGCCGTTATTGATTATTCAAATGGGCGTGCCGCCGCAGCCGATTGCCCAGGTGGTGGGTGAACAAAGTGATTGGTTCAGTGCAGCACTGGCCGCGCAGCCGCGTGAGCTGTTGTTGGTTCGCCCAGAGCGGGGGGAGCGCTTACCCCATCCTGACGCGGTAGCCGGGGCGGTGATCACTGGCTCCTGGTCGATGGTTACTGACAGGATAGACTGGAGCGAATCAACGGCGGCCTGGCTGCGTCAGGCGTACCATGCGCAGCTGCCCTTGCTGGGCGTGTGTTATGGACACCAACTGTTGGCGGATGTGCTTGGTGGGCTGGTTGCCGATAATCCCAAGGGCAA
>NZ_JAGFPF010000516.1:0-1283 GCF_025962695.1 Candidatus Symbiopectobacterium sp. NZEC135
AATAAACCAGAAAAATCGCGCTAACTTGTTCGTTTACCTGATGTTTATGCAAAAATATCGACACCGCTCACTGGTCTCGCGCGGACTGTGCTTGACATTTCAATCTCGCTCACATCATCGCCATAGGGCACAGAGGACGCAAATTGCTGCCGATAAGAGGCACTGTTATCACCGGTATCGTTGTTATTGCCCGCCATTTGCTGCTGGGCTTGTTGCCAACCGCTATTATCACTCGCTACGTTGCTTTGGCCCAGGTTAATACCGCTTTCTGCCATCGCTGCACGCAGATGAGGCAACGCGGCCTCAAGGGCGCTACGCACCTGACTGTTTGCCGATGCTAAGTGAATTTGTGCTTGATTATCATCCAGACGCAACGAGATATGCAACGTGCCCAGTTCTTCAGGGTGCAGTCGCAATTGTACACTTTGCTGTCCGTTACGGCTCAGCATGATGATTTGCTGACCGAGAGAATCCTGCCACTGCGTGGTGCCCAGTTGGGCATTTAACTGGGCGCTGGCACCCGGTTGTGCAATGTTGTTGGTCATTGACGTCTGCGCATTGGGGGCCAGACTCACCGGAGCAGTGTGTGCGGTCAACGGCAGTTGGTTGCCGCTGATATCCTGTTTGGTCACATCGGCGATGGTGTGTGCCACGACTGCCGATTTATCCTGCACGGCGGTGCTGTCATCAACCTGCGCTTGGGCACGAGACGGATCGTTCGCTGTCGATCGACTGTTCTTGGCGTTGGATATCGCTGTTGCCAGCGTATCACTTGCGCTGGTGACCGCGTCGCGCGGGGCGAGCGAACTGAACAATGATGCGGATGCTGACGCTGTTGCGCTGTCTTGGGTGTTCTGCTGAGCCGTATTATTCAGGCCAGGTATCGATAGTGACTGTGCAGCCTGAAGCAACGATGACATGTCGCTGCTTTGTGGCGTAGCGGGGGTTACCACCGGCGCTAACATCGCCATTAACGCTTGTACCGCTTGCGTATCGGTTGACGGCAGTTCATCGCTACTCTTCTCAAGGGTCGCCTCTTTGCCTTGACCAAAAGACTTACGTAATGACGTCACCAGCTCTGACAGCGTTTTGTCATCCAGATTATCTTGCCCATTGACGGCTTTGAGCAGCGTATTCAGATCCTGCTGGCTTAAATCAATATCTTGTGCTGACAACGCATCCAACAGCTTTTGCTTACTGTCTTTCCCGCTCAGCGCCGACGTATTGTCAGTTGGCACGGCGGCCGTGGCCGCTTTTTTCGGCAGGTGCAGCGATAACAGTTG
>NZ_JAGFPF010000517.1:0-1281 GCF_025962695.1 Candidatus Symbiopectobacterium sp. NZEC135
GTAAAATCGTACGTTGCTGCTGACTTATGACCAATACGTGGACATCGGACTGAATATTTGCGAGCAACTGAGGTGCCGTGACGGGGGGCCGTTTCTGATGTTCGACAAGGTCAACCAACTGCTGGCGCCATAAAAAGCCGCTATCGCTCAGGTTTAACCATTCGTGAATTAATACTTCAACGTTAATCTGGTAGCGGGCAGAAAGTTGTTCAGTGACATTCAGTAAATATTGATATTGATTAAATTCACTCCCTCGGCGGCTCATTAGGTAGTGTAGCGTCAGTTCCCATAAGGCATTTCTGGTATTACTCATATTAAGCGGATTTAACGCGTGGCTTATGGCTATTCCGATGGTTTGACTCTCGCGAATAATAGCCTGTACGGTCTCTGTGGCAGGCGAATTGATGGTGGTGGTTAATGTGAATAATGCGGAATCATCAAAATTGGCCACCCAGCGCTTTACTACGGAAAGTGAGCGCCCCGCACTGAAAATGAGCAGTGGTAGCCGTTTCCCATGGTCGCGCTGCCATTGATGAATGTGGCTGTTCCATTGAGTTTGATTGGCACTTTGCAGCGTTGTGGTGATGTTTTCGATGTCAGCCAACTGCGTCAAAGAGAGGCCATTTATCAACGACGGTGAGAGTGGCGACTGAAAGTAAGAAGGCGATGGTTCATCACCTTGAACGGCATTTCCCGGGAGCCTGGACGGATCGAGTTCTTTCAGAAGGCTGCTCATGGGGATGCCAGACAGGGAAAAGTCACCGGTATTGATAACGCTATTTCTCAGTGCTTCCAATTGGTCGGTATAAGAGATATTGCGCCAGGCTGCCATCTGCTGGATTAAATAACAGAGGTAGCTTTTTGGGTTAAACGCGCCGCCGCTTTCCACAATGAGAAACGCAAAAGTGAATTTCCATAAACTCGTCACTGTTGCGCGCTCGGTGGCCCCGGCACGCTGGGTGGCAAACAGAGGATGTTTCACCATCAGGAGTCGTAATAAAGGGGATGCAAGCGGTTCCAGCACGTCGGCCAGCGCTAATAAGGTTGCATCAGAATACGTTTCGGACCAATGGCGGCGCACATACTCCAGTTGGCCGCACCAGCGCAATAAGGCGGCAAACGGCTGCGAAAGTGGTGGCCAATACAGCCTGAGCTGATGTTCCTGGCCTGAACAGAGCGCCATAACCAGTTCGTTAATATGGCGTAATGGGACTGCGCTGATTAGCCGGTTTGCCTCATCAGGGTCTGTCTGGGGAGCCGTGGTGGCGGGTAAGCGTGTTT
>NZ_JAGFPF010000518.1:0-1280 GCF_025962695.1 Candidatus Symbiopectobacterium sp. NZEC135
CCTGCGCAAGTGGAGATGTTGACCATTGCGGCCCATGACCGTGGGTTGCCGCAGTCACTGCGGCTGGTGATGGTGGGCGGTGACCGCATCTTGTATCCCTTGCCGCACCAGGTCTGGGCGCTGGCACCTCAAGCACGCTTTGCGGCCCTGGGCGGTATGACAGAGGCGGCAATTCATGCCACCTGCTACATCGTCACACCGGATGAACCCTGGTGGCCTGCGGCCCCGTATGGCGAGCCGCTGGCAAATATGCGCTGTCGGGTGGTGGATGGTCAGGAACGCGATTGCCCGAATGGGGTGAAAGGCGAACTGTGGGTCAGTGGCGCAGGGCTGGCGGACGGTTACATTGGGGATGCGCAACGCAGCGCGGAGAAGTTTGTTGTGCGGCAGGGGGCAACCTGGTATCGCACCGGTGACCGGGCCTACTACCGTGACGACGGCGTGCTGGTTTTCTGCGGGCGCACCGATGGGCAAGTCAAAGTGCGAGGATATCGCATCGAACTGGCGGAAATTGAAGGCGCGTTAACGCGTCTGCCTGAGGTTGATGAAGCGGTCGCCGTGGTGCTCGATGCCCCTTCGCAGCAGGTAGCCGCCGCGCTGGTGTGCCCTGAGACGACCGAGATGGCGGCTATCAAAAAGGCGCTACAGGCGTGGTTACCCGCGTATGAAGTGCCTGAACATCTGATACGCATCTCCCGTGTGCCCTTGACGGCCAATGGCAAAATTGACCGAGCGGCAATTGGTGACGAGGTGCAGTCCTATCTGAGCGGCCTGCGTGATGAACGGGCCGGGGCTCTGCCCGTCGGCCGCGCAGAGCAGGTGCTGGCAACGCTGTGGGGCGCATTGCTTGATCTGGACACGGTTACGCGTGAGGCGAACTTTTTTGCGCTGGGCGGCGACAGTCTGATTGCTACCCGGTTAATCAGCCGTCTGCCGCAGGAAGGGCTTCACGGTACGCTGGCGTCACTGTTTCGTCAGCCGGTGCTGCACGCGTTTGCGGCAACGCTGCGGGAGGTGATGCCCGAACAGCAGATCCGTTTGCACCATGATGCCACGCAGCGCTATCGCCCGTTCCCGCTGAATGACGTGCAGGAGGCCTATTGGCTCGGGCGACGCGATGGGTTCGTACTGGGCGGTATCGCCGCCCAAAGCTACCACGAATACGAACTGCAACACGCCGATCTGATGCGCCTTGAGCACGCCTGGAACCAGTTGGTCATTCGGCACGATATGCTGCGCTGCGTCATCGGAGAGGATGGTCAACAGCACATCATGGAAGA
>NZ_JAGFPF010000519.1:0-1269 GCF_025962695.1 Candidatus Symbiopectobacterium sp. NZEC135
TGGCTGTTGAACAGACGAATGATATCGGCCGATTCGTTATTAACGATGCGCCCTTCGATACGATCCCACAGTACTGGCACTGAAACTTTACCGGTGTAATGGGCATCGCTGGCGGTATACAACTGATGCAGGTAACGTACGGGGGCAACGTGCTCGCCCGCCTCTTGCGGGGTGGTAAACTCCCAGCCGTTATCTGCAATCACCGGTTGCGCAATGGACAGGGAAACAATATTTTCCAACCCCTTAAGCTTGCGAAACATCAAGGTGCGCGACGCCCACGGGCAGAGATAAGAAACAAAAAGTTGATAGCGGCCCGCTTCTGGGATCAGTGTTGTTTGGCGAAACAGCGTTTCCTGGCGCTGAAAAGCCCCATTTTTGATCTCTTCTGCGGCGACATCGCCATTGACCCACTGGCCGTTGACTAAACCTGACATGATATAGCGTTCCCCATCTTGCCTGTTGTCGGTGAGACAAACCTAAAAAATAATCATAGTTATTGTTGTGACGTTATCCATGTTAACAGCCGGAGCAATACGAAACAGGGCAGATTTTTCATCAAGTCGAACAGTTTTTTTGACGAGCTGGCTTTAACGCTGATTTCCCGACGTGCCCGTGCAGCCGTACCAGGGGGGAGTGCTGAGCTGTTCGGCCAGAAAATCGATAAAGCGTCTTACCTTCAGCGGCAGCAATTTGCGCGTTGGGTAGACGGCGTAAATATTCAGCTCCAGCGTGGTGTAATCGGGCAATACTTCGACCAGCGTACCTGCGCGTAAATCTTCACCCACCAGAAAATCCGGTTGCAGAATAATGCCCTGATGCGCCAGCGCTGCATAACGGCAGGTATCCCCGTTGTTGGCATGAATATGCGGTTGAGTTTTCACCGTGATAGCTTCACTGCCGTCATTGGGAGAGAAGTGCCACTCATTGCCCGGTGCCCAATAGCTGTACGAGATAACGCGATCGCCAGATAGGCCGGTGAGGCACACAGCACCATGCGTGTTTTGGCGAGCGGACGACACACCAGCATCGAGTTAGGCAATTGTGCGATGCGAATCACCACGTCGTAGCCTTCTTCCACCAGATCCACCACGCGGTCGGACAGAATGATATCGAGTTTTACCTGCGGGTTCTCTTCCACAAATTTACCCCACAGCGGCGCAAGGTATTTCACGCCGAAGGTTTGCGGCGCACCGACGCGTAATCGCCCATGAACCTCCGCCGAGCAGGCGGTAATTTCCGATTCGGCCTCTTTTACCGATGCCAGCAACT
>NZ_JAGFPF010000051.1:0-29414 GCF_025962695.1 Candidatus Symbiopectobacterium sp. NZEC135
GGGGCTGCGGTTTCAGCCTGAGATAACGGCACCATGCCCAGAGCCAGAGCGGTAAACCAGGTTATTTTTTTCGTCATCATGTCATCATCACGGTTAAGGGCCGCGCTGGCCGTTTTATGATTAGCATCATGTGGTTATCGTTACTATGCTGCATCGCGTTACGCCTGTTCCGTTGGCACAAATGCCGGGGGCGGTCCGACATAGCGCGGGATAAAGGAGACACACCAAGCGATGGCAGAGGTAAAGGCGATAAACACGCCGCGAATCATCGGCGGGGCGTAATCCGCCATGCGCAAATAGCCTCTGAACCCTAATGCCAGCACGTCACCCAGGCTTTCCATTGGCTTATCTTCGGGAAAACTGTCCTGCCACAGCGCCCAGGTGTCGGCGCGTGCGAAGGTGCACTGAATAAAATCGATATGCTGCTGTGTCGAAAGGTTGACCATTTTCAGCCCAATCTTGTTGCCGAAAGCACGGGTGACCTCAAACGGGAAGGCGTACTCCTGTGGGCCGCGATTCAGCAGCAGCGACCCTTTGTCGCCCTCTTTTAACAACCCATCGGCATGCATCTCGATGCCGACGCCACCGTCAGAATAGTCGCGCAGCGTGCAGGCGTAGTGGAATCCGTCTGCGCGCAGGATAGCGGCCGGAAGGGCGATTTCCACGCGGTGCGACTGGCGCACCTGCTTGGCCTCCACGGAAACCGCGACGGCGCCGCCGAGGATCGTCATGTTATAGGCCACCCACACCAGACTAATGATCACCGTCATCACTTCTTCCGTCGGTCCATACACCATGCGCCAGGCGCCAAAGGCCAGACCGAACAGATTGAGCACCACCAGAAACAGGTAAGGACGGGTAATTATCCAGTCAACGTGTACATCCTCGACCAGCCCGCCTTTGGCAGTAACGTTGAATTTGCCTTTGTGCGGGTTGAACAGCGCTACTGTGGTAGGTCGTGCGATATACCACGCCAGCACAGTTTCATACACTTCACTCCAGAACGAGTGGCGATAGCGGCCCTGAATGCGTGAGTTGGTCAGGCTGGAGTGGATCATATGCGGCAATACGTACAGCGCGATGGCGAGTGCTGGGGCGTAGATGATGTACGCGTGCAGTAGTAGAAAGGCCAGCGGCGCGGTCAGAAAAATCAAACGTGGGATGCCGGACAGGAAGTGCAGCATCGCGTTGGCGTAACAGAGGCGTTGCCCGAGTTTCAGTCCTTTGCCGAGCAGTGGATTGTCCAGACGGAAAATCTGCACCATGCCGCGCGCCCAGCGGATACGCTGGCCGATGTGCGCTGACAGGCTTTCGGTCGCAAGCCCAGCGGCCTGGGGGATGCGGATATAGGCGGAGGTGTAACCGCGTCGGTGTAAACGCAGTGAGGTGTGCGCATCTTCCGTCACGGTTTCCACGGCAATGCCGCCCACCTCATCCAGCGCGGTGCGGCGCAGAATGGCACATGAGCCGCAAAAGAAGGTGGCGTCCCACATGTCGTTGCCGTCCTGCACCAGTCCGTAGAACAACGTGCCTTCGTTCGGCGTGCGGCGGAAGCGGCCCAGGTTGCGTTCAAACGGGTCCGGCGAGAAGAAATGGTGCGGCGTTTGCAACATGCCCAGCTTCTGGTCCCTGAGGAACCAGCCCATGGTCAGTTGCAGGAATGAGCGCGTCGGCACGTGGTCACAGTCAAAGATCGCGACAAACTCACCGTGTGCCTGTTTCAGCGCATGGTTGATATTGCCCGCTTTGGCGTGTTCGTGCGTCGGACGTGCGATGTAATGTATTCCGACGCTGTTGGAGAACGCCTTAAATTCTTTGCGATTGCCATCGTCGAGCAGGTAGATATTGATTTTATCTTTCGGCCAGTCGATCCCTAATGCCGCGTAAAGCGTGGGTTTGACTACGCTCAGCGGTTCATTGTAGGTCGGCACCATAATGTCAATGGTGGGCCATTCCCGGCTGTCTTCGGGCAGTGCCGTTGGCTGACGGTTGAGTGGCCAAATGGTTTGGAAGAAACCGAGCACCAGTACTATCCAGGCGTAGGTTTCTGCCAGCAGCAGCAGCAAGCCACAGACCAGACTGAGTGGGTCGTCCCAGTTGAGGGTAGAGGTATAACGCCACCACAGGTAGCGGCTGGAGACGGTTAGCGACAGCACGATCATCATCAGTGTTGGCAGCCGTCCCGGCACCCGACGCACCAACATGGCAATGCCCCACAGCAGCAGCATAAACACAAACTGCGCCAGCAAGTCGAGCGGTTGGGTAATACACAATATCGCCAGCGCCGTGGTGGCAAGGGCGAGAACAATCAGCAACAGCGTTTCCAGCGACGAGATGGGTGGTTTCTGCGTATCAGTAGACGCCTCCTGGATACCCATGCGTTGCGGCAGTTGCTGCATCATATTGAGATAACGCTGACGCCAGCGCGGCAGGGCCGAAAACAGATTACGCCGGGCAGCAGGGATTTGCCCGTTGCGCACCACTAACAGCCATAGTCCCTGCGCCAGATAGCGCAAAGGATCGGCAGGGCGAGGCCGATGCGGTGAAATATGGGGAAACCAGAAGGCGCTTTGGCTACGAATCCGCTGCCAGCTGGGCGATTCAAGGCGCAAAAACATCCAGGCCAGCACCGATAGTAGCGTGCCCATACCCGCCGTAAACAGGGTAGCTCCTTGCTTAAGATAGTCACGATAGCGCTGGCGTATCGCCGAATAGGCCGGGGGCACCAGCAGCAGATTGAGTACTGTGCTCATGGTGCCTCCGCGGTCAGGTTGATCAGGCACCAGTTGGCTAATGTCAGCATCTCTTCGGCGGCGAGGCTTTGCGGACTGTGCTCTCCGGTGGCCAGTTTGCTGGCGAGGGCTTCGGCGACCGCTTCATCGCGGTGGATGACCAGTGGCAGCAGATGAGGTAGGGTGTGCAACCACAGGTGATGCAGATCTTGCTGTAATGTGCTGATGGTGGAGAATTGGTTCACTAAAAAATGGCAGTCGGCGGGCAGCGTTTGCTGGTGCAAACGGATGTGACAATTGGCGTCCGGCACAATTACGGTAAACACGGTGTCTGCCTGTGCCAATGCTTGCTGAACGGCCAGTGTGGCAGGCCCAGCGGGCAGATCGAGCAATACCCACCGGTAGCGGTCAAGTCCGGCGAGATGGCGCAGATTGTCATGCCAAAAAGAAGGCACGTGTTGCAGACGTAGGGTCAGCGTCTCATGCTCTTCTGGCGCGAGTGTGCCAAACGGGATAAACGCCAGTTTAGGCAGATATTGCATGGCACCACGGTGCCAGGCGTCGCCATCTAGCTCAGCACGTGCCCAGCCGCGCGTGCTGGACGCGGGCATATTGAAGTGAAAACGCAACAGGTTGTCCGGTGAGAAATCAATCGCCAGCACCGGCTCACCAAGCTGCTCCAGCGCCCATGCTAACCCTGCCGTCAGCGACGTTGTCCCAACGCCGCCACGAATCCCCTGCATCGCAATCACCGGCATGCCTTTTATCCTTGTGGTTCTGTGTGCTGTGATTCAGTCGCGGGGAAATGTGCCAATTCAGCCAGCAATGACCAACGCGCCATCATCTGTGTCAGACGCGCCTGATGCGAAATATCAATATAAGCAATCGGAGGCAAAGCAAAGGCGCGCCGCAAAACATTCAAATCGTCATGATGGTCTGCGAGAGTGATAGCATTTTGGTGAGTAGCGTTATTTTCCACGGTTCTCTATGCCTCTCAATGATGCTTATTCAAATAATATACCCGTCATACTTCACGTTGCAGATGCGTTGGCTGCGTTCATTCACCCGAATCACTTACCTGAGTAAGCTCATCGGGACTCCTTCACTTGCCGCCTTCCTGCAACCCGAATTATTTAGGGTAAAAATAGCGTGCTGACAAATACATTCCCACGCCGTCTCCTCTCTGGTATTCAGGAGAAAGCACTCAGCGTTATACCCTTGTCATTATTCGAAATATTACCTATTAAGTAATAGAACACTTTTTCAGATTTGGTAAAAATTTCATCTGCAATCATGAAAAAATGTTTTTCTATTATGGCGGCGCAATTTTTGTTATTTGTGAATAGCGTAACTATACTCGGTACTTGCCAAGAACGGTTCAATAAGGGACTGTGCGTAGTGCTGTTCTACGTGGTTCGGCCTGCGTGCAACGTGTTATTCCATCTCTTTAACGATAAAGACAACGCCCATGGTGCCACGCTTTTTATTAGGGCTTCGGGAACTCCAGGATGAATTAACCACTATGCAGGTTCCTGGACTGTACTGGATTAACTGTGACAGAACTGTGGATGCCGAATTACTTTGTCGGCAATGTATCGGTGCGCAATCAGAACAGGCGCGCGTGACCCTTATTCGCAGCGGTGCCGCAGATGATGCTCCTTTTACCCCATTATTGCCGACTGCGCTGGCTCGGTTCTCTCGTTACCGTTTAGCGGAGAGCAAGGCGGCGTTAATGGCTTTCACCAACGACATCACCCGCGCGATCGCACCGCGTCAGCGCCTGTTCGTCTTATTGCTGCCAGCGACCCAGTGGAAGGATTTTTCTGCCGAACAGCTTCAGCGCTGGGTTGTCCGCGTGGGGGCCTGGCTTGTGCAGCGACAATGTGCGTTGGTGGTGGTGGCCCACGGCAGCGGCGTGGGTCGATTGCGGGGGATATTGACCACGCAACACCGTACCCTGTATGGCTTGGCACACCTGCAATGGCAGCAGGATCGCGCCCAATATCTGATTGCCTGGTGGAGTGAGGGCGGCGGCATTAACGCCAATCTGGCTGTGTTGATGACGCCGCAAGCGCAGGGGTGGCAACTGCTGCGCGATGAGGACGACGATCCTGCCTCCATCACGCCACTGTTAAATGATGAAAACCAGTTTTATGCGGAGCGCAGCGTGCTGGAAGGTGCGCCCGCATTATCCGATCACTGGCAACTGTTGGACAGCAACGCCGAACTGGCGCAGCACGCCCAGCTCACGCACTCTGCGACGCTGATTTTTGCACTGCAACATACGCAGGACGTGGACATGCTGGCGCGCTGGGTGCACAGCTTGCGCCGTCAGCGCGGCAACGCCTTGAAAATCATGATTCGCGAGATGCGGCCTTGCTTGCGATCCAGCGATGAGCGGCTACTACTTGCTTGCGGCGCGAACATCGTTGTGGCTCATTCCGAGCCGTTATCCCGCTTTCTGGCGCGGTTGGAGAGTGTTCAGGGACAACGTTTTGGACGTCATGTGCCTGCCGATGTGGAGACGCTGCTGACCACGATGCGGCCTTTGCAATTCAAAGGCTACCTGCCACAGGCGGCATTCAGTAACGCCGTGCGCATGTTGATAGAGCATTCCCTGATGCCAGAAGGGGGAAAGGGTATTCTTGTTGCGCTGCGGCCAGTGCCAGGATTAGCGGCAGAACAGGCGCTGACGCTGTGCCAATTGCGCCGTTTTGGCGATGTGGTGACGGTGGCGCAGCAACGCCTGTTTATTTACCTCTCGACCTGCCGTCCTAATGAATTGGAAACGGCGCTGAAATCCATTTTTCGTCTGCCGGTCAACGAGATTTTCAGCAATCGGCTGGTGTGGTCGCAGGATGTGCAGATGCTTATCGAAGTGAAATCCTTGTCGGAAAGGCGTGAAGAGAGTGTGGTCTCCAGCACCGTGCAGTCAGTGGTGTTGCCACGCGAGGAACGTCCGGCGTCAGTGCCAATTCGTCGCGAGCCGATCGGGCTGGCGCTGTTTGAAGCCGCTTCGGAGGGAAATACACCATGATGCTCAGCGATATTCTCCAGATTATTGCACTGAGTGCGCTGGTTTTTTTTCCACTGGGCTATGTGGTGCAGCGCTACCTTTCACCGCGTTATCAGTACTGGAAAAACCGGCTGTTACGCCCACGCTACCTGAAATCTGACGGGGTGTGGATCCGTGACGACGCTGAGTCACAGGCGGATAAATAACATGGATGCACAAAACACGATGTCGCCGAAACAACAACTCTGGCGTTACTGGCGCGGACTGGGGGGATGGAATTTCTACTTTTTGTTGAAATTCGCTCTTTTGTGGTTTGGTTACCTGAATTTTCACCCGTTCTTAAACCTGGTATTTCTGGCGTTTCTGTTGTTTCCGTTACGTGCGCAAGGGTTGCACCGAGTGCGTAATATTATTGCCATTCCTATTGGGATTGCCCTGTTTTATCACGACACCTGGTTGCCAGGGGTTAATAGCATTCTCAGCCAAGGCAGTCAGGTCGCGGGCTTTAGCGCCGCTTATCTGTTTGAACTGGCGAACCGCTTTATTAATTGGCAGATGGTTGGCGCGGGTTTTGTGCTGCTGGTGGCGTACCTCTTCCTGTCGCAGTGGATTCGCATTACGGTGTTTACCGTTGCGGCGGTAGCCTGGCTGAATATTCTTACGCTGGGTGGGCCCGCGATTGCACTGCTGCCATCATCATCGGTGGCTTCCGGTACCTCCGCGCCCTCCCGCGAGGGGAGCGCGCCTGCGGCGGCGACCTTGCCACCCACCAATGAGAATCTGACGGCCTACCTTAATCAGTTCTATACGCGAGAAAAATCGCGCGTTAGCGCGTTTCCTGCTGCGCTGCCTGCGGATGCGCAACCTTTTGACGTGCTGATTATCAATATTTGCTCGCTCTCCTGGTCGGATTTGCAGGCCACTCATCTCGATACCCATCCGCTATGGCAACGTTTTGATGTGATGTTCTCCCAGTTTAACTCAGCAACCGCCTATAGCGGCCCGGCATCGATTCGTCTGTTGCGCGCCAGTTGTGGGCAAACGTCGCATCAGGGGTTGTATCAACCGGCCAACCGCGAGTGCTATCTATTCGATAATCTCGCTAACCTTGGTTTTAAATCACAGTTGATGCTGGATCACTCTGGCGTGTTCGGTAACTACCTCAAAGAGGTGCGGGAAGAGGGCGACATGCAGTCGCAACTGTTGTCACAGCAAGGTATCAGCCATCAGATTACGTCGTTCGACGGTGAGCCGATTTACAACGATCTGGAACTGCTCAACCGCTGGCTCTCGGGCACCACACAGCAAGCTGCGGCGCGCAGTGCCACCTTCTTCAACGTGATACCCTTGCACGATGGCAACCGTCTGGTGGGTACCAATACCTCGGCGGATTTTGCGCCACGTGCCAAGACGTTATTTGACCAGTTGGATGCGTTTTTTGATGAACTGGAAAAATCGGGGCGCAAGGTGCTGGTGGTGGTGGTGCCGGAGCACGGTGCGGCGTTGGAAGGTGATAAGATGCAGATGTCCGGATTGCGCGATATCCCCAGCCCCAGCATTACCCATATTCCGGTTGGCATAAAACTGTTTGGCGCGGCTGCGCCGCATCAGGGAGCACCGCTTGAAATCAAAACGCCAAGCAGCTATTTAGCCATCTCGACGTTGGTGTCTCGTCTGGTAGACGGTAAAAACTTTGTGGCGCCGAGCATCGACTGGGCGTCATTGACGCAGGAGCTTCCGCAAACCGAAGCCATCTCTGAAAACGAAAATGCGATCGTGATGCCCTATCAAGACAAGGTTTATATCCGTCTGAACGGCGGTGATTGGGTGCCTTATCCGCAGTAATACCCGGTCAATCAGGCAGACTCGCCTTGGGTCTGCCTTCCGCGCTTCTTGCGCGCCTCCTCCCCTCGGTGCCGGTACACCACAGTTCGGATTAAGATGAAATCCCATTGGGGTCATAAAAGGGCATTGAGACGCGCTTAAGCTGGCCTATACTAGCGCGATCGTGCCCGGTGAACCGTGCAACACAACTGAACAAGCGCCATCGACGGAGAACAGGTTTGCGGCTGAGACGCTCTTTGACAATCAAACAGATGACAGCGGTTTCCGCTGTGGCGGTGGTGACGCTGAGTCTGTTTATTGTGATACAACTTTTTCACTTCGTGCAGCAGCGACGTGAAGATTATGCCAGGCAACTGGAGAGCATCGCTTTTTCCGTGCGTGAACCGCTGGCGGAGGCGGTGTTGCGTGGTGATGTGGTTCGCGTTGAAGCGATCCTCGATAATCTGTTGCCCGTGGCCTTTCTGAGCCGCGCCGACGTCATGCTGCCCGGCTACCTGCAAACGTTGCACGCGCGCTTCCCGAGTGAACGTCCAGTACCCGCGTGGCTGGCGCGCGTATTCAAATTACCCATTCGTATTGCGGTGCCGCTTTATGCGCTACCGCAGGCACCGACATCGACGCCGCTGGCGACGTTGGTACTGCAAGCGGACTCCTACCGCATGTTTCAATTTATCGTCAGCACCTTTTCCATGTTGTTGGCGACGTATTTCTTGCTGGCGCTGATCCTCTCTGTCGCCGTGACCTGGTGCATCAACCGCTTGATGATTCATCCGCTGCGGGCGGTGATTACCGAGTTGCAGGCCGTGCCGACGGAGCTGCTCTTGCAACATCGTCTGACGCCGCCAAAACATCATCAGGATGATGAACTGGGCGCGCTGGTGCGCAGCTATAACCTCAATCAGCAGCGGTTAGCGCAGCAGATAACAGACAAGGCCGCTCAGCCTGACCCGGATGCTCTGACGCCGTCCTCCAAACTGCAGCGATAATCGCGCACATTTCCGTTACCGTCTGATAACACTGATAATTAACCTTACAAATTAAAGGTATTTTAATATTTCAATTGTATTTTATGGGTTTTTTCAATTTTTTGTCGGAATGGACTGGTTGTATTATCGTTATATGTTGCAAAAAAATAGCTTGTACGTTTGTTTTTTGCATTATCGCTGATGTGATTCAGCTCTTATTTTTAACCTGACGTTCACAAACTAAAGTTATAAAACATTTCCACTCTGTTACCGCAATGTTACTTTTCGCCGCAGTCACAGAGGCGTCGTTTGCGACCCTATGTGTTTCCCTACCATAGGATAAGTATATGAAAGCGTCTATTTTTAAAAGCCTTTATTTTCAAGTTCTTACAGCGATTACGATAGGGATCCTACTAGGACATTTCTACCCAGATCTGGGTGCGCAAATGAAACCGCTGGGCGATGGATTTGTTAAACTGATCAAAATGGTCATTGCTCCCGTCATCTTTTGTACCGTGGTGACCGGTATTGCCGGTATGGAAAGCATGAAGTCGGTAGGCCGTACTGGCGCGGTCGCTCTGCTCTATTTTGAGGTTGTCAGCACCGTGGCGCTGATGATCGGCCTGCTGGTGGTGAATATTCTGCAGCCGGGTGCCGGCATGAACGTCGATGCTTCTACGCTGGATGCGTCTGCGGTGGCGGTCTACACCCAACAGGCACAACAGCAGGGCGTGGTCGCGTTTCTGATGGATGTCATCCCTGCGAGCGTGGTGGGTGCTTTTGCCAGTGGTAATATTTTGCAAGTGTTGCTGTTTGCGGTGATGTTTGGTTTTGCACTGCATCGTCTGGGCGAAAAAGGACGTGTCATTTTCAACGTGATTGACAGCTTCTCTCACACTATTTTCGGCGTGATCAACATGATCATGCGCTTGGCACCGATTGGCGCATTTGGCGCGATGGCGTTCACCATTGGTAAATACGGTTTGGGTTCACTGGTACAACTGGGCCAATTGATCATCTGCTTCTACATCACCTGTCTGCTGTTTGTTTTCCTGGTTCTAGGCAGCATTGCCCGCGCTACCGGGTTCAGCATTTTCAAATTTATCAAATATATCCGCGAAGAACTGCTGATTGTGCTGGGGACCTCCTCGTCAGAATCCGTGCTGCCGCGCATGCTGAATAAGATGGAAAAGATAGGCTGTAAAAAATCGGTGGTCGGTCTGGTGATTCCTACCGGCTACTCCTTCAACCTGGATGGCACCTCTATCTACCTGACCATGGCGGCGGTGTTTATTGCGCAGGCCACCAACAGTCACATGGATATCTGGCACCAGATTACGCTGCTGGTGGTGTTGCTGCTCTCCTCTAAAGGGGCCGCAGGCGTTACCGGTAGCGGGTTTATCGTGCTGGCCGCGACCATCTCTGCTGTTGGACATCTGCCGGTGGCCGGTTTGGCGCTGATTCTTGGCATTGACCGCTTTATGTCAGAAGCGCGTGCCCTGACCAACCTGGTCGGCAACGGTGTGGCGACTATCGTGGTTGCCAAGTGGGTGGGTGAGTTGGATGAAAAGCAGCTGGCAAGCGAACTCTCCGGGCATAAAAAAGACGATACCTCGGCACCGACTGTACTGTCATAAATGGGTTTTCCCCTGCGCTAACCTCCCGTTGGCGCAGGGATAACGGGCTATCCCCGTCCTCGCTTCTCTCGATTCCCCGTGATTGCGGCTTGCCATCACGGGGAATTTTTCATAAGGTTGCGGCCAGGCAATCGCGTTGTGCACGGTCTGTATCGGGGGCATAACGATCAAAAACCGCTTATTAGTCATCATTTCGTCTCTATTTCCAAAATTATTTCATCGTATTGAGTGACATAGGCAAAAGTGTGCGGTCTAACGTAAGGGTAAACTGATCGCTCTGATTTCCTCGTAATACCTCCGCTGGCGCATCCTGAAAAGGGCTGGCGTATTGGGCGGTGAGAGAGCGTACAGACCTTATTGCAACAATCATCTTTTACTGTGTTGGATAGTCAGTTAAGTAGGGGTTCACATGCAGGGCACCAAAATAGGGTTCTTAGTTGGTGGAGTGTTGCTGGCGTTGGCTGGTGGCAGCGTGCAAGCTGAAACACTACAACCCGATCCTGCCTGGCAGCAGGGAAAGCTGGATAATGGCTTCACGTGGCAGTTACTGACCACGCCGCAGCGTCCTGGGGATCGGATTGAATTACGTTTAGTGGTTAACGCCGGTTCGCTGGCTGAGAGCGCTCAGCAGTCGGGCTTTGCGCACCTTATTTCTCGTTTGGCGCTGACGCCGGGCGATAATTTACCGGTTGCACAGCTTCCTTCGTTGCTGATACCGGAGGCTAACGGTGCGAAGCCGCTGCCGCCCGCGTTTGTCTCGTATGACTACACCTCCTACAACCTCAGTTTGCCCAATAATCGGCCTGAATTACTTAAAGATGCGCTGAATTGGCTGGCAGAAACGGCAGGGGGCATCAAGATTGATGATGGCAGTATCGCGAACGCGTTACGCATCCCCGATCAAGTGGTGAGCGTTCCCGCCGATCCGCAGGATCCCACGTGGCGTTATCGCTTGAAAGGATCGTCTCTGCTGGCGCACGATCCGGCGCAGAATGTCAAAGCACGTCCAACGGCTGAAATGATGTCGCAGTTTTACAAAGCCTGGTACACCCCTGATGCGATGACGCTGTATGTGGTGGGGCATGTAGAAACTCGCCAGATAAACGAGCTTATCAGTAAAGCGTTTGTCTCGCTGGAAGGTAAACGCACCACACCGGCTCCGATGCCGACGCTCTCGCCGCTGCCTGCGGAGCCGATTAGTTTTATGCTCGACAAGGCGAAGCGCGATACGCTCTCGCTGATCTGGGATATGCCCTGGCACCCTATTCGCGAATCGCAGGCGCTTACCCGCTACTGGCACAGTGATTTGGCGCGCGAAGCGCTGTTCTGGCATGTGCAGCAGGCATTGGAAAAAAGCGGGCTTAAAGAAACTAGCGTGCGCGTTAACTGCGATGTGTACTATACCCGTGCGCAGTGTGGCATTCATCTCGACAGTCCCAACAGCGAGAACGCTGAGGCCGCGGTGACCTTCTTGGCAAAAGAGCTGATGACCTTGCGTGATAAGGGGTTAACGCAGCAAGAGTTTGATGCGCTGATAGCGCGCAAGAGCGACGAACTCAGCAAACTGTTTGCAACCTACGCCCGTACCAGTACCGATGTGTTGATGCAGCAGCGCTTGCGCTCACAGCGCAATGGCGTGGTGGATATTGCACCGGAACAGTATCAGAAGTTGCGTCAGGCTTATCTCTCTGAATTGACGCTACCGTTGCTGAGTCAGGAATTACACCAACAGCTTTCTCAGGAAACCACGCTGATGCTTAAGCAGCAAAAGGGTGAGCCGGAAGTCAACACCAAGGCGTTGTATGAGGTGTACAGTAAAATCATGACACCTCCGGTCGCGGTGGAGGCTGCATCGGCCGCACCGTCGGAGGCGGCGGCGCAGACAAAACCAGTGCAGTAATGAGTCTGGTTGTTACCTCGCCCAATAAAAAGGGAAGCCATCTGGCTTCCCTTTTTCGCTGTATGTCGCCCTGTTATCAGGCCGGCATGGCGTCTTGCGGGATGATGGCACCACGGTACTGAATCACCGTGCTGGCAGTCAGGTGGCCGCGTTTGGCCGCCGCTTCCGTCGAGCCGCCGCACAGGCGCACTGACAGATAGCCTGCGCTGAAAGAGTCACCTGCCGCAGTGGTATCCACTACGCGCTCTTTCGGCAATTTCATCGCCGGAACATCGACCAACGGCTGGCCGTTTTCAGAAATCAGGCAGGAATCTGCGCCGCGTTTAATCACCACTTCAGACACGCCGAAACCGTGTGTGCGCGCGAGCACGGCATCTACCGGCTGCTCGCCCCACAGCATGTCTTCGTCATCCAGCGTCAGGAAGGCGATATCGGTGCAGGCGAGGATGTCACTGTAGGCTTGCTGTGTCTCTTCTTTGCTTTGCCACAGGCGCGGACGGTAGTTGTTGTCGAAAATAACCTTGCCGCCGTTGGCGCGGCAGGCGCGCAGCAACGTCAGCAAACGCTGGCGACTGGCGGGGTTAAGAATCGCTACGCTGATACCGCTCAGGTAGAGATAGTCAAAAGTGGCCAAGCGCTCGCAGATGGCGTCGGCATCTTTGCCGTCCAGCCAGAAACGCGCGGCGGCGTCATTACGCCAGTAGTAGAAGGTACGCTCACCGGTGTCGTCGGTTTCAATGAAGTACAGGCCCGGCAGCTTGTTGTCCAGTCGCTGAATCAGCGAAGTGCCCACCTTCTCTTTTTCCCAGGCTGTCATCATTTCCGTGCTGAAGCTGTCCGTGCCCAGTGCGGTCACGTAGTGGACGCCCAGAGCGTCGGTATTCACCTGGCGAGCGACATACACGGCGGTGTTCAGGGTGTCGCCACCAAAGCCGCGGTTGAGATCCGCGCCCTTTTGCGACAGTTCAATCATGCATTCGCCAATCACGGCAATGTTTTTAGTGGTCATCAGAAGCTGGCCCGTTCGAAAAAGTGAAGAAAAAGGTCATAAAAAAAAGAGATCAATGAGCTTCAGTCTCAACGTTCGCACGCATTGAGTCAATAGTCTTAAAACGATGTTTTATTTTTTCATGACCTGGATCGGGAAAATTGACCACTCCCGATCCTTCTGGTGCTCAACGCAAGAAATATCAGGACTTCGGCTTACGCAATTCGGTGACGCTTTCGCCGCCCAGCCCCCAGTTGTCGGTATCCACTTCATCGATGATAACGGTAGTGGTAGCCGGATTTTTACCCATAACGTCGACCAGCAATTGGGTGACGCCTGCAATCAACTGGCGTTTTTGCTCTGTAGTTGCGCCATCGCGCGTAATTTTGATGTTAACAAATGGCATGGGATCTCCCGTTATTGGTTAGCGTGGTGTGTCATCCGTTGATTTATCGCCTTTATAGTTCGCCGTTGCAATCCATGCCGCACAAAACAGCGTGAGGCGAGCAAAGAAGTAGAAGAAGGCCATCAGGCCAATGACTGAGCCAAAAGCGGCACCGGACGGAGTACTGGCGAGTTTTGGTAACGCGACCGTCATGGCGAATTTGATGGCCTCAAACCCCACAGCGGCAAGCAACGTGCCGCGCAGTAGCGCTTTGTGCTTCGGCTTATGGCGCGGCAATATCATGAAAATCCAAAGAAACACCAAATAGTTAGCAGAAATGGATATGGTGAGTGTTATCACGCGGAGCAGGGGCCGCAGCCATTCGATGCCCTCCAACCCGAGTGCAGAAACGATAGCGCTTTGTGCTGTACCCGCCGCTGAAGTGAGAAACATCGTAATGGTCAGGGCGATCAACAGCCCTATCAGGGAGAGGAAATCCCGCACGTACTGAAAATAGATTTTTTCTTCTTCGTGCGGCTTGCGTTCCCATACATCACGGGATTGGGCGCGGATCGCTTCACGCAAATTGCCCATCCAACTGATACCGGAATAGAGTGCGATCAGTAGCCCGGTGACACCGACGGTGGTGCGCTGTTCAACGGCGGTCTTTACCGTATTTTTTAACGTCAGCGCCAGATTGGGATCGCTGATGCTGTTGACGATACGGTCAATCAGCTGCGTCAGCATATCGGGGTTGGAGGCAAGCATGAAACCGACGGTCGCGAAGGAGACCATCAAAATCGGGATTAGCGACAGAAAAGAAAAATAGGTGATGGCGGCACCAAACTGGTTTCCCATGCGATCGTTGAAACGCTCTCCAGCGCGGATCAGGTGCGCAATGCTGGGAACCGCCTGAACACGTTGCGCAATGCGCTTACCGCGTGAAAGCCATGAAGACGCCGCCTTCTGTGCTGATGACGGGGTGGATGTTGAACCATGCGGATCGACCGGTGCGGGCATCCATTTCCTCCTGTTCAATGAAAAGCCGACGTGTGGATAGTGTCTGCTATCAACGGGTTATATAAAAAAATTTAACCGCAAGCGTCGTACAGCGATAGATTGATTATAACCAACAATCAGCAGAGGAAGGCGTTCTTTGTACCTTTGGCATGTCTGATGCGCGCACTGGAGGATAAAAGTGCACAGAGAAAAAAATCAGGATGACCTGCGCCATAATTGAACATGTAAAAGATTTTGCACTAAATAATCACTCAGGTGATGATATGGCGCACATTTACGATGAAAGCGTGTTGACGCTTGTTTATACTCGTTAAAGACCGCTTGAGGTCTGTTTGGTTGGCGCTATTGCGCTGATGCTGCCACGCCGTTAATCGAGTAAAACCTTTCATGCCTGCTTCAGAGTCTGCGCCAAGCGCGTTGCGCCTTAATTTGCGTATTTTTTCCGTGGTGATGTTCAACTTTGCCAATTACCTGACCATTGGGCTGCCGCTTGCGGTATTGCCGGGCTACGTGCATGAACATCTGGGGTTTAGCGCCTTCTGGGCCGGGTTGGTAATCAGTTTACAGTACTTCACCACGCTGTTGAGCCGGCCGCAATCCGGGCGCATCGCGGATGAGAAAGGGCCAAAGAAAGTGGTGGTGCTGGGGCTATGCGGTGCGGTGGTCAGCGGGGTGTTTTATGCGCTGGCGGCCTGGAACGACAGTTCACCCATCGTGGCGTTGACCTTGCTGTGCATCGGCCGTTTGATTCTGGGGGCGGGGCAAAGTTTTGCCGGCACTGGCGCGACGCTGTGGGGCGTGGGCGTAGTGGGCTCGCGGCATATCGGGCGGGTGATCTCGTGGAATGGCGTGGCGACGTATGGCGCGATGGCGATCGGCGCGCCGCTCGGCGTTTGGATCAATCACATCGGTGGGTTAAAGCTGGTGTCGTATACCGTCATCGCCATTGCTCTGCTGTTTGTGCTGCTCGCGCTGCCGCGTGAGGCGGCGAAAGTGACGCCGGGTAAAAAGCTACCGTTTCGCGAAGTGCTGGGTAAAGTGTGGGTTTACGGTATTGTGTTGGCGTTGGCATCCGTCGGGTTTGGCGTGATCGCCACGTTTATCACCCTGTTCTATGCCGATCGACACTGGGAAGGCGCCGCGCTGACCCTGACCATTTTCAGCTGTGCCTTTGTTGGCGTGCGTCTGCTATTCCCCAACAGCATTAACCGTTTTGGCGGGCTGCGCGTGGCTATCGTCTGTTTTACGGTGGAAATTACTGGTCTGCTGTTTATCTGGAGCGCCGCGCTGCCGCTGATGGCGGAACTGGGGGCTTTTCTGGCCGGTGCCGGTTTCTCGCTGGTGTTCCCCTCGCTTGGCGTACTGGCGGTCAAAGTGGTTACACATATTTTACTGTTTTCTTTCTGGTCGTAATTCAGATCGTAATCTTTCCCTGCTTCTGGAGTGATAAGAAAGGATGTCACGCAATAACCGCGGGGACCGGCGTCAGTGGAAATATTGAGGATGGTCGGTTCAGATCTGATCTTTATTTCAAAGTAGTAGCCTTTATAGTCCTGTGGACGATAAGTCAACTTTGGTATGCCTATATCCCGCGTCTCGTTATAGAACCCCAACATGGTATGTGGCACAAGGTAGTGGTTTTTCAGACCTGGGTTACTTTTTTGCCGGATTGACGTGCCGGTGACATTACCGACAAACCGAATTCTCGCTACATTGCCATTGGCATCCGCAGGATCGCGGTACACGACAGGGTCTTGCGCACGCGCGCCCAATTCCCCAAACGACCGGCATCCCGTCAGAAACAGACAGAATGTAAGCATAATAACGGAACAGATTTTTATCATTTTTCTTCCTTGAAACGGGGTTTTAGGCGTTATCGGATCAATTGTTTTTTTCTTTATGACACCGATTCCCTACATTGGGCGGCGCTTCACGTTTAATCCCTTACTTTTCATGGTGGAATAGTGCATTACCGCCGACTCAAGGCGCGAGCGCCCGTCGTATTCTGCCTGCTCGCTGCACCACGCAAATTTTCGTTATCTTTTGATTGCACTGGATTTTTTCTCAGCTCGATTCGATGTTTCTGAACATGGAGATAATCTTATGAGTAAAAACACCAAGCAAGACCCCGATCCCCAGGGGCGCCGTCATTTCCTTAAATCTACCGGTATCATGATGGGCGCATTGGGCGGCATGGCGCTGTCTCGCCCTGCTGCGGCCGTTGCACCACCCGCACCGGTGCCGCAGAAGTGGGATACTACGGTGGATGTGCTGATTATTGGCACGGGTTTCGCCGGATTAGCCGCCGCCATTGAAGCGCGTAACGCTAAGGCGAATGTGCTGATTATCGAAAAAATGCCGCTGTTTGGCGGAAACTCGATACTCAACGGCGGCGATCTGTCGGCGGCAGGCTCCAGCATGCAGCAGGCGCTGGGCATCAAGGACTCCCCGGAGCTGATGTATCAGGACATGATGAAAGCGGGAAACTGGCTGAACTACCCTGAACTGGCGCGCACCGTCGCCGATCACTCGGTGGAGGCGCTGGAATGGGCCAAAAGCCTTGGCGCTGAGTTTGACCGGGTCAACTATCATGGCGGCCACTCGGTGAAGCGTGCTCACCAACTGAAGCAGCGCTCCGGTTCCGGGCTGGTGGTGAAACAGCACCAGAAGGCCAAAGAGCTGGGCGTTGTGATTGAACAGCGTACTAAGCTGGAGCGGTTGATTATTGACAACCAAGGGCGTGTGCTCGGGGCGGAAGTGCGGCGTGGCTATAAGTTTCCCGATGATGCTTCCGGCTCCATCGCGTTTATCCGTGCAACCAAAGGGGTGGTGCTGGCATCTGGCGGTTTCTCCCAAGGCGTTGCGTTACGGCAAATGTACGACCCGCGCCTGACGGATGCGTTCACCTCTACCAACCAACCGGGCGCGACAGGAGAAGCGCTGATGGCGGCCAGCATGATCGGTGCTTTGGCGACGCAGATGGATTGGATCCAACTCGGCCCCTGGACCAGTCCGGATGAACAGGGTTTTGGCTATATCCCGCAGTTTGTTGAACGCGTGGTGGGTTATGGTCTGATGGTCGATCCTGCCAACGGCAAACGCTTCTTTAAAGAAACTGGCAACCGTAAAGAGCGTGCCGATGCCATTATTCAATTGGGGCATCCGGCGTTGATTATCGCGGACAAAACCAACACGCTGAAAATGGTCGATGAAGGGCAGATGAACGGCGCGCTGAAAAATGGCTCGCTCAAAACCTACAACACGTTAGAAGAGGTGGCGCAGGCTTACGGCATGCCGGTGGCGGCGTTTGTCGAACAGGTGAAACGTTGGAACGGCTATGTGGAGCAGCATCTGGAAAACGATCCTGACCTGGGCTGTATGATTTTCAAAGATGCCTCGCCCAATATCACGCCGCCTTACTACGTGGCGCGTCTCTGGCCGCGCGTGCACCACACCATGGGTGGCTTGGCGATTAATAAAGATGCGCAGGTAATAGGTTTTGATTTGAAGCCGATTGCGGGGCTGTATGCCGCCGGGGAAGCCGCTGGCGGGGTGCATGGTGCGGTGCGTCTGGGCAGCGTTGCCATGACGGATTGCATCGTGTTTGGGCGCATTGCGGGGAAAAACGTGGTAAAGGCGAGCTGAGCGTATTAAAGACAGAGGCCGCGTAAGCGGCCTCATCATTATTACTTCAACGTCAGCGTGCGAATAATACTTTCTGCTTCAGTTTGCGCCGCTTGCTGATTATCGGCAGGCAGCGTGATTTGCAGCGTTACCAGTTGGTTCGCCACATTGCCCAGCAGCACGGAAGAGTAAACCTGCTTGCCGCTGCCACTGTTGGAAATGCTGTCGAGCTGTTGCAGCGCATGGCCGTTAATCTCAATGGACTTATTGGTCACCACCTGCAAGTTGGCATCGCGGGCGCGCTGCTGATCTTCAAGGCGCTGCGTCAATACTGGCAGGGTTTCGTTGCTGCTATCGCCCAGAATGACAATCACGGCGCGCTGACCATTATCGTTGGCGTAGACATGCATGTTGTTGGACTGCGAACCCACTTTCCCACTTTGATCATGCATATCCGCAGGCAGCGTGAACGTGACGTTGCCAGACAGCAGCGAGATGGTTTGACTGGCGGCCTGCGCGACCGGGGCATCGTGTCCAGCGTGGCTCGCATTGTCGTCTTTCTTACCGTCACAGGCGGCCAATAGTGCGGCAAGCAACGTAATTCCAAAATATTTCACTAGCTTCGGCATAAGCGTCCTTCTCTTTTATCAGGCATGCACGGGTAAACCGCTATATCGCACCCTATTCACCGGGGAAACTCAAGCGTTTTGTTGTCACAAAACCTATTTAGGACGGTTCCTGAGACGGCCCTTCTACACGCGGTGGAAGGGCTGCCAGTCATCAGCGCCATTGTTCAGTCGATGACGGCTCGCGCAATATGGGATGGCTGTGGGATTCACTCAAACGCTTGAGGAGCATATTGAGCATCACGCCGTACATCGGCAAGAAGAACAACAGGCTGATCAGCAATTTGAAGGTGTAATCGACCAAGGCGATCTCCACCCAGTTTGCCGCCATAAACGGATCGGTACTGCGATAGAAGGCGATGAAGAAGAAGGCCAGCGTATCGCTTAAATTACCAAACAGCGTGGAGACCGTGGGGGCGACCCACCATGCCTTGCGCTGGCGCAGGCGGTTAAACACATGCACATCCAGAATTTGCCCCAGCACGTAGGCCATAAAGCTGGCGCACGCGATACGCGCAACCACGATGTTGATGCTGGCGAGCGCACTGAATCCCTGCCACTCCCCCTGATAAAACAGCGCGGATACCACATAGGAAATCACCAGTGCGGGCACCATCACCGTCAAAATGATGCGCCGTGCCAAGGGGGCACCAAAGATACGCACGGTCAGATCGGTGGCCAGAAAGATAAACGGGAAGGTGAATGCGCCCCAGGTGGTATGAAACCCGAAGATGGAGATTGGCAACTGCACCAGATAATTACTGGAGGTAATGATCAGGATATGAAACAACGACAGCCAGACAAGCGCGCTAAGTCGCTGCTGGGCGGTAAAATGAAACATGGCTATGTGACCTTTTTAGTGATTGGGGTGAGGGAACCCAAGTGGTGCCGTTAACAATGACATTATGGCACGTAATTCATACTGCTTATTCAATACGACTGATACAGGATCAATGTGACCGACACAAGAAGCAGCGCGCGGCATGATACGCTGTTAGGCGGGGATTGCAATGGTGAATTTATGCGCAATCGATATCGTAGGTTGCGCAGGAAAATCTGCGGCGTAAACTAGGGCGGTTTTGATGGCCGCCACACTGGGCGGTCGTTATCTATGCCTTTATGCCATTGCTGAGAATAATGATGACCGACACCTTCACCAACCCGGATAAAACCCTCGATGCTCAGGGGCTGCGCTGCCCGGAGCCGGTGATGATGGTGCGTAAAACCGTGCGTCAAATGGAGACGGGGCAGACGCTACTTATTCTGGCGGATGACCCGGCAACCACGCGCGATATACCGGGTTTTTGCGTCTATATGGAGCACGAACTTCTGGCACAGGAGACGGCATCACTGCCCTACCGCTACCTCCTGCGCAAGAAGTAGTCTCTTTGCCGTTATCCGGCGTCTTGTGGTTTTTCACGCCGCAATAAGCGCAGCGCATTGGCGGTCACCAGCGCCGTGGCACCGGAATCAGCCAGTACGGCAAGCCACAATCCGGTGATCCCGAGCAGGCTGGTCACCAGAAAGATGGCTTTCAGCCCTAATGCCAGCGTGATGTTTTGCCGGATATTGTTGCGCGTGGCGCGCGAAAGCCGAATCATGCCCGCCAGTTCGCTTAGCCGATTATGCGTAAGCGCCGCATCGGCGGTTTCCAGCGCAACGTCGCTGCCCCCGCCCATGGCGATGCCGATCGCCGCCGATTTCATTGCTGGCGCATCGTTAATACCATCGCCCACCATCGCCGTCGGGTGGGTCTGGTTCATCTCGCGCACGGCATCCACTTTGTCGGAAGGCAACAGCCCTGCTTTATAGTCAATGCCCAGCGCCGCCGCGATGGCTGCCGCTGAACGCGGGTTATCACCGGTGAGCATAGTGCAGCGAATTCCCAGTGTGTGCAGTGCCTCAATCGCTTGCGGCGTATCCGCCCGCAAGGTGTCACGCAGCGCCAGCAAGCCAATGATGTGCGTTTCTTCCTGCACCACCACCACGGTTTTTCCGTCGCTTTCCAGGGTGTGAATCCGATTGCGCCAGTCTGCGTCGAGCGCCTCGGGTGCGATTTTAGCGGGTGCTTTGACGCTGATGGTTTTGCCTGCGATAACGCCTTCAACCCCTACGCCAGCCAGTGCACGCTGTGCCGTTGCCACCGGTAACATTGGGGCAACCGTGCGGGCATGCTGGACAATGGCTTTCGCCAGGGGGTGGTGTGAACCCGCCTCGATCGCCGCCGCGCGCGCCAGCAACGCAGCCGTGCTCACGCCCTGCGCGGGTATCGCATCCGTCACCTGCGGTTTGCCCTGTGTCAGGGTGCCGGTTTTATCGAAGGCGATGGTATTGATGGTGCCCAGAATCTCCAGTGCCGCGCCGCCTTTGATGAGCGCGCCGCGCCGGGCAGCGGCCGCAAGGCCGGACGTGATGGCCGCCGGGGTGGAAATGACCAGCGCACAGGGGCAGCCAATCAGCAACAGCGTCAGGCCGCGATAAATCCACTCCTGCCACTGCGCACCGAATAGCAGTGGCGGCACCACGATGGTCGCTGCGGCGAGCAGCATGATGGCCGGGGTGTAATAGCGGCTAAAGCGATCGAGAAAACGCTCTATCGGCGCACGGTGGCTCTCGGCTTCTTCAATCAAATGCAAAATACGGTCGATGGCGCTGTTGCCCGGTTCGGAGATCACGCGCAGCTGTATCAGGCGATCGACGCTCAGGCTGCCTGCTGAGACCTTGTCGCCCTGCTCACGCTCCACCGGCAGGGATTCCCCGGTCAATGCGCTTTCATCAAAGCTGGCATGGGGAACCAGCAGTTCGCCATCGGCGGGCAATCGGCTGCCCGGCGCCACTTCGATCACATCGCCAGGTTGCAGTGCGGCAATGCTGACCTGAGTTCGCTGACCCGCACGGATCACCGTTGCGGTTTCTGGCATCAATGCCATCAACGCGCTGACGCCGCGACGGGCGCGCTGTGCGGCGTAGGCTTCCAGGCGCTCTCCCAGCATAAACAGCAAAATCACCATGGTGGCTTCGCTGGTGGCACCAATCAACAAGGCACCCAGCGCGGCGACGCTCATCAGCGTTTCGATGGCAAAGGGCGTGCCGCTGCGAATCAGTTTAATCGCCTGTCCGAGCAGCGGTATCAGCCCCAGCAGCGTGGTAGCGATAAAAGCTATCTCCGAAGCGCGCGGCGAAAACAGCGAAAGTATCCCGCTGACGGCGGTTAATACCGCAAACAGAATCAGAAAACCGTGTTCACGCAGGATTCGGCGTAAAGGCGTTTCGGCAGGAGCAGATGATGTTGGGGTGGTTGCGCCAGGGGACGTATCTTGCCAGGTAAACCCAGCGTGCTCTACGGCGCGTTGAATCTCTGTACGAATATCGGATTGTGCATCAACAATGAGTTTTTCGGTGGCGAAGCGAACGCTTGCTTGAATGACGCCGGGAAGCGGGGTGATAGCGTTTTCGATCTTTTTGGCGCAACTGGGACAATCCATCCCGCGGATAATCCAACTGAAGCGCACGCCAAAAGCGGGGGAGGCGTCACTGTCGCTGCCGTCGGGGTCGCCGGAATCGCCGCTCTCTCCGCCGTCAGACGCGCTGTGTTCCGCGCTGGGTGTGGTGTCGCACGCAGAGAGGGCTGTAGTGTTGTGTTTAACCGCGCAGCAACTGCGATCGGCATGGCTACTGCGTTGCGCATGGCGCTGGCAGCACGCGCTGGCACCGTGATCGTGATGAGTGTGGCCAGCGTGGGTCTGGTGATGAGAATGCATCATGCTCTCCTATTTGATGATAGTGGTTCTCATCCAAGACTTTATCACTGCTGCCAGTAGCTGCACAGCGCTTTTGATATTCAGCGCTGGTTAAAAATAGAGCGCCCTTACGATCAAAAAATGGCCCGCGAAATAGCCAGCGGCAACCATCGCCTGATGGGCACGAAACGGAAAGCGGTAATGGTGAATCAGCCAGACGCCGTGAGCGATAAACAGCAGCACGCTGCCTGCAAACCAGGAGAGATTATTACTGTTGCCAAGCGCAAAGTACTGTTCCCCGGCAACCCACACCATGACTGCATTCACTGCGACAAATGCCACGACCGGCCAGCGCAGGGTGTCGAGCCGTGACCACAGGATGGCAAGCAATATCGCGATAATCACCAGCAGTAACAGCGGCAGTGGCCAGAAAAACGTGAGTGACGCTTTCGCCACCAGAAACCCGATGGTGTAAAGCAGATGGCAGACGGAATAGGCACCGATGGCGAACAACATGCGCTGTATGGGCAGTAACAGCAGGATATCCGCAGCTAACGTTGCCAACAGGCCGAGCACGATAAAGTAACCGGTGACGCTCATCAGCGGTGTTTGCCAGGCCAGCGCCAGCAGCAGCGCGATGGTAATGGGTTTGAACAGCCAGCGTTGCCAGCCAGGCCCACGGTAGCTGGCATCGACGTAGAGCCAGCCTGAAAACAGAACGGCAATAAACGACCAGAGCATAGGGTATCCTTATCACCTTATTGGATTTTTCATCATTGAGTGTAGGAGATCGCACGCGGGATGAACAACACGCCGTGTGACAAGTGCGAAGTCACGCGCTTCATGCTATGTTGGCGGCAATAATGATCGTTTTTTTGTATATATATCTTCGCGATACCACTGAAGGGGGACGGTTTTTGCATGAGCAATGAGTCAGCGCTCTACCGGATTCAATTTATGAATAACGGCAAAAATTATCAGCTTTACGTGCGAGAGTTGGTGCAAAGCAGTCTGTTTGGGTTTATCGAGATTGCGGATTTCGTTTTTGACGGCCCCTCCACCCTGCTGGTGGACCCTTCTACCGAGAAGCTGAAAACGGAGTTTTCCGGCGTAAATCGCAGCTTTATTCCGCTGCAAGCGGTGATCCGCATCGACGCCGTGACGGAGAAAGGGGCGGCCCGTATTTCCGATCTGGGCGACAATGTCACCGCTTTCCCTTTCCTGTCTGGGAAAAAGCCCTGATGTCGTGGGAAATATCCCATTGGTGGTCTTTGGCTGTCAGCCTGATCCTGTTTCTGGGGTGGCGACAGTTTTTGCAGCAACGACGCCAGCGCGCTGCGGACGATGCCGCACCGCTGCGTACGGTAGCGGCCGAGATCGCTGCGCTGCGCGCCATACCGTTGGCGCGCCCAACGCGCGCACAGCCAATGAATCCCGATCTTCCTGTGCGCTATGAGGCGACGTTTAGGCTGTTGCCCGCAGGGGAAAACCTTACCTATCGCCTGAGCGAAACGCAGTATCAGGCGCTGGCGTTGGGGATGACGGGCAGATTGCAGGTCCAGGGCTCACGCTTTGTGTCCTTCGAACCTGCATAGGGCTATTTTTTCGTCCCGCCAGTGGGTTGAACACCCTTCATCTTTTTCTGCCACGCCAGCAGTTCAAACACCCCGAACAGGAAAATACGTGCTTCCAGTGCGCGGCTCAGTGGCCCCTGTTCTTTTCCGTGGCTGGCACGCAACAACAGCACCTGAAAACCGTGCATCAACAGGGTGAACCCCATCGCGACCATCATGAAGATGTTCAGCGGGCGGGGAAAGGGCGCAATCAGGTTGGTAATTAAAAAGCCCCACACGCCGATCATCAATATCCGACCCAGGTTAATCCAAATCATCGTCTGCCTCTTCATGCTGTGTGGGCGTAGCCTGGCGGATATACAGCCGGTATGCCACTTGTCCTGCCACTTTTTCGCGGTGTAGCGTCCAGGTAGCCGGAATGTCTAGCTCGCCATTCTCGGCCTCGGTTTCCACATAAATCCACGCCTCGGATGCCAGCCAGCCCTGCTGTTCCAGCAAACTGAGCGTTTGGTTCAATAAGTCCCGGCGAAAGGGAGGGTCGAGAAACACCACATCATAGGGTTCACCGGCCTGCGCCAACCAGTTCAACGTATTGGTGTTGATGATGCGCGCGTTGTTCGCCTTCAACAGCACCGCATTCTGCTCCAGTTGCCGGGCAATGTTGCGTTCGTTTTCCAGCAGGGTGACATGGGTTGCATAGCGTGACAGCGCTTCAAACCCTAATGCGCCACTGCCTGCGAAGCCATCCAGGCAGCGGGCCTGCTGAATGACCGGCGCGAGCCAGTTAAACAGCGTCTCACGAACGCGATCGGTGGTGGGGCGCAGCCCAGGACTGTCTGGCACGGGAAGTTTTCGTCCGCGCCACTGGCCGCCGATAATGCGGATTTGGCCTGCCTGTGCAGGTGCATTTTTTTTTGCCATCGTCTGTTTACTGTAGAACACCGGGTTGCCGGGTGCTGAAATTCGCTATCGGTAATAGGTAGGCGCTATTCTAGCGAGGGTTAGGAGGGGAAGGAATGTTAATATCAGGTTTCTCTGCGGTGACGCGTGGTTTTGGCCTACGCGGTTATCGAGATGACATACTTCGTTACCGAGATTGTCGCCACCTGCCCTGCCATGGTGCGTGTTGCTGCTGGGCGGAAAGTGGTAGACTCTGGGCTCGACTCTGACCGGGCTATTGACTTCACTTATTTAAGCGCTGCTGTGAGCAGCAGCATGGGGCGCGATTGCGATATGACAAAAGAGAAAAAACGCGGTTTCTTTTCCTGGCTGGGATTAGGGCGTCAGGAAGAGGAACAGACTGAGCAACCGCAAACAGCAGAACAGCAGCAGGATGTGGCACCGCCTCAGGACAGTGATGTGCCTGTGGTATCGGACGTTCACACCGAAACGCCAAACGATGAGCCTGACGTGCAGGCTGAGGTTCACAGCGCACAGGTGCTGGAAGAACCGGCAGCAGCGCAGCCCGAATTGCCGCGCATCGCGGACGTCGTTGAAACCGTTGAAACCGCTGAGACGGTAGACCGTACAGCGGTGCCAGTGAGTCCTGAAGCGCAGGACATTTTGCTATCACAAGATGTTCTGCCATCACAGGATAGTGCCGATGAGCAAGTGCTAACGGACGTTGCAGAACACGTTGCTGAGCCAGTGCCCGTCTCACAAGAGCAGGAAAGGCCGACCAAAGAGGGCTTTTTCGCCCGGCTAAAACGCAGTCTGGTAAAAACCCGAGAAAATCTCGGTTCCGGATTTATCGGATTGTTTCGCGGTAAGAAAATCGACGACGATCTGTTTGAGGAACTGGAAGAGCAATTATTGATTGCTGATGTCGGCGTGGAAACCACGCGCAAGATTATTGCCGACCTGACAGAGCACGCCAGTCGCAAGCAACTGAAAGATGCCGATGCGCTGTTGGTAAAACTGAAAGAAGAGATGGGCGCTATCCTTAACAAGGTGGACGAGCCGCTCAACATCGACGGAAAAACGCCTTACGTGATCCTGATGGTCGGCGTTAATGGCGTAGGGAAAACCACCACCATCGGTAAGCTGGCGCGCCAGTTCCAGGCGCAGGGTAAATCAGTGATGCTAGCTGCCGGGGATACCTTCCGTGCTGCCGCCGTGGAGCAGTTGCAGGTATGGGGTCAGCGTAACAACGTGGCCGTGGTCGCGCAGCACACGGGGGCGGATTCCGCTTCGGTGATTTTTGATGCCATTCAGGCGGCGAAAGCGCGCGGTGCTGACGTGCTGATCGCGGATACCGCAGGACGCTTGCAGAACAAAGCGCACCTGATGGAAGAATTGAAGAAAATTGTCCGCGTGATGAAAAAACTGGATGAGTCTGCGCCGCATGAAATCATGTTGACGCTGGACGCCAGCACCGGGCAAAACGCCGTCAGCCAGGCGAAACTGTTTAACGATGCCGTCGGCTTGACCGGCATCACCCTGACCAAGCTGGACGGCACCGCGAAAGGCGGGGTGATCTTTGCCATCGCCGATCAGTTTGGAATTCCTATCCGCTATATTGGGGTAGGGGAAGGTATTGATGATTTGCGTCCCTTTAAGGCTGACGATTTTATTGAGGCGCTTTTTGCCCGCGAAGACTGATGTCTCGTGAGGATAAACAGCTTGCCCGAGAGGATGAAAACGGATGATTCGCTTTGAACAAGTCAGTAAGGCTTATCTCGGTGGACGTCAGGCGTTGCAGGGGGTGGATTTTCATCTGCTCCCTGGGGAGATGGCGTTTCTGACGGGCCATTCCGGTGCCGGGAAAAGTACCCTGCTGAAACTGATTTGTGGCATAGAGCGCCCGAGCGCGGGCCAGATTTTGTTTAGTGGGCACAATATCAGCCGCTTGAAAAAGCGTGAGGTGCCCTTCTTGCGCCGCCAGATCGGCATGATCTTTCAGGATCACCATTTGCTGATGGATCGTACCGTCTACGATAACGTGGCGATGCCGCTGATTATTGCCGGCGCGAGCAGTGAAGATATCCGCCGTCGCGTATCTGCCGCACTCGATAAGGTGGGCTTGCTGGATAAAGCCAAGAGCTACCCGATTCAACTGTCAGGCGGTGAACAGCAGCGCGTGGGCATTGCCCGCGCGGTGGTGAACAAACCGACGGTGCTGCTGGCAGATGAACCGACCGGTAACCTGGATAACGCGCTGTCTCAGGATATTTTGCGTCTGTTTGAAGAATTTAACCGCGTTGGCGTCACGGTGTTGATGGCAACGCACGACACGACGCTGATTGCCAGCCGTCAGTATCGCGTACTGACGCTGTCGCAAGGACGTATGCTGGGAGGCGTTTATGGCGACTAATTCCCGTAATGCAAAACCTCGCGTGAGTAAGGAAAAGGCACTGCGCGGGGGCTGGCAAGAACAGTGGCGTTATGCCTGGGACAATACGCTGGCGGATATGCTGCGCCAGCCGCTGGCGACGCTGCTGACCGTGATGGTGATTGCTATCTCGCTGACCTTGCCAAGTATCTGTTATCTGGTGTGGAAAAACGTCAGCCAGGCAGCGACGCAGTGGTATCCCACACCGCAACTGACGGTCTATCTGGATAAAGCGCTGGACAATGATGCGGCGCAGGGCGTGATTAACACGCTTCAAGCTGAGGACGGGGTGGATAAGGTCAACTACCTGTCCCGTGATGAAGCGATGGGTGAGTTCCGCAACTGGTCCGGTTTCGGTGGTGCGTTGGACATGCTGGAAGAGAACCCGCTGCCCGCCGTTGCCATCATTACGCCAAAGCTGAATTTCCAAAGCTCGCAGACGCTGACCTCGCTGCGCGATCGCGTAGCTGCGGTGCACGGTGTGAGTGAAGTCCGTATGGATGATAGCTGGTTTGCGCGCTTAGTGGCGCTGACCTCACTGGTTGGGCAGGTGGCCACTACCATCGGAATCCTGATGATTGTTGCCGTTTTCCTGGTTATCGGTAATAGCGTGCGTCTGAGTATTTTCAGCCGCCGTGAAACCATCAATGTCATGAAGCTGATTGGGGCGACGGACGGCTTTATTTTACGCCCCTTCCTGAACGGCGGTGCATTGTTGGGCTGCGGTGGCGCGTTGCTGTCGCTGATTCTGTCGCAGGCGTTGGTCTGGAAGCTTTCTGCCGTGGTCGATCAGGTCGCGACGGTATTTGGTACGCGCTTTGTCGTGACCGGACTCACCTGGGATGAATCACTGCTGCTGTTGTTGATTGCCGGGATGATTGGCTGGTTGGCGGCATGGCTGGCAACCGTACAACATTTACGTCGCTTTACACCAGAATGAGTTTTTTCTGGTAGGATTTTCGGGTGCCTTGGCGTGCCGAGGGTGGGGCAAAATCATCGACAGGTTCACCTTGATCTGTCGCCGTCAGGCGATAAAATAGAGTTAGTCGGTGAACGGAAGGAACTCTCGGCATACGGCATAGTCAAAGGTTCTGTGCCGGAGCGGCAGTTAGGTTCATCGGTTTTGTTGTACGTAATGTGAGGGTTAACGTTGTAGTTTACTCACTCACGCTAATTGAAGAGGGGTCGAATGACCAAAGATATGCAAACTTTCACCTTAGTTCCCCAGGGCAGTCTGGAAGGGTATATTCGTGCCGCCAACGCCTATCCGATGCTAACGGCGGAGGAAGAGCGGGCACTGGCTGAACGGCTGCATTACGAGGGCGATCTGGAATCGGCGAAAGCGCTGATCCTGTCGCATCTGCGCTTTGTGATTCACGTAGCTCGTACCTATGCGGGTTACGGATTGCCTCAGGCAGACCTGATTCAAGAAGGCAACATCGGCCTGATGAAAGCGGTACGCCGCTTCAACCCGGAAATGGGTGTGCGTCTGGTGTCTTTTGCTGTGCACTGGATCAAAGCCGAAATTCACGAATATGTGTTGCGTAACTGGCGTATCGTCAAGGTTGCGACCACCAAAGCGCAGCGTAAGTTGTTCTTTAACCTGCGTAAGACCAAACAGCGTCTGGGCTGGTTTAATCAGGATGAAGTAGAACTGGTGGCCCGTGAATTGGGTGTCACCAGCAAAGATGTGCGCGAAATGGAATCGCGTATGGCCGCGCAAGACATGACGTTCGATCCCACGCCGGATGATGAATCGCATGATGGCCAGGCGATGGCACCGATGCTGTATCTTCAGGATAAATCTTCTGACTTTGCCGATGGCATCGAAGAAGATAACTGGGATAATCATGCCGCGGATAAACTTGCCTACGCGTTGGAAGGGCTGGATGAACGCAGCCAGCATATTATCCGGGCGCGCTGGTTGGATGATGACAATAAATCCACCTTGCAGGAACTGGCCGATCAATACGGTGTTTCCGCAGAACGTGTGCGTCAGTTAGAGAAAAACGCCATGAAGAAACTGCGGGC
>NZ_JAGFPF010000520.1:0-1268 GCF_025962695.1 Candidatus Symbiopectobacterium sp. NZEC135
CCAAGCGACAGGCGAGCGCCCCGGTGCGGGCAGCGGTCTTCCAGTGCCTGAACCTGGCCGTCGCTGTCGCGCCACACCACAATCTGCTCCCCCAACCGCGTGATGCCGACAGGATTGGCCTGTACTTCCCAACTGGCCAGTACCGGATACCATAAGCCCCGTAACCCGCGATCGAGGTATTGCTGCACCGTTGAATCCATTGCGTCCTCCTTTACTTGCCGTTTTCTTGCAAAAAGGCCCGCAGCGTTGCTTCCTGCCAGGGCTGACCTTGCTGATCGTACAGTGCTGCTGAATTCAACCCTTCCACCAACGCGGGCAGGGTATCGATACCTTGATCAAACAGGATTTCCAGCCCGGCGATAAAGGCCAGCGTCCAGGGCATTGGCGCGCTGCTTCGACTCTGCCAGACCAGATTGCGGTATCCACCGGGAGCATGGATGCAGCCGTTACCGCCGCCAACGGACGAGATAGTCGGCTGCTGCGCTGCGGGTGCCGGATTAAATTCCTGATCGCGATGGTCTCCTCCGTTAGCCTGATTTGAATGTGATTTTCAACGCGCCGCACCCGGTAGCAATGCAGGTCACGCTCACCCGGCCCGCCGAGACATTGCCCGGTTTTAATATCAAACACTGCGCCGTGTAAGGGGCACTCAACGCTACCGTCTTCAATAAATCCCTGACTCAACAAGGCATAAGCGTGCGGGCAAATATCCTCGAGGGCGTAGTACTTGCCATCAAGCAGGTAAATACCGACGGCGTTATTTTCCACGCTGCCACTAAACGGCCTGTTTTCCTGTATCTGATCTGCCTCGCAGACACGAATCCAGCACATCGTTCTCTCCGACATCGGTTTCATTAGTGAAATAGACGCTATCGTCTTCGAACAACTATAAAATTGATGCTTAAATCGTCAAGGAAGGCGGCAAATCAAGAGTGGAATTTGTTAAAAGGCGAGAAAAGCAGATACTGCAAGGGCAACGCCAAAAAATTGACGTTGCCTCATGCTAACGCAACGTATATCCCCCGTCGCAATAGAGCGTGTTGCCCGTCATGTGCGTGTTGTCGAGCAGGAACAGCGCCGCATCGGCCTGCTCTTCCACCGTTGCAGGACGTTGCAATACGTTGAGTTTGCCCCACTGTTGGTAAGCGGCCTCGCGCACCTGCGCCGGACGACCCTGCCACAGCGTGCTGTCGGTGGTGCCCGGAGACAAACAGTTTACCCTGCGTGGCGCCAATTCAACCGCCAGCCCGCGCGCCAATCCTTCCAGG
>NZ_JAGFPF010000521.1:0-1274 GCF_025962695.1 Candidatus Symbiopectobacterium sp. NZEC135
AGGCGCTGTGTCAATAAAGAGAGTATATGGGACGAACTTTACCGCTGTAAGACCAGAATATTTTTGTGGTTGGTGCTACCCGTGATAGTCGTTTTCTCTCTCTATGTGGCATGGGGAACGCTCAAAAGCGATACGCCACCACCACAGCCGAAACGGTGTGAGAATGTGGACAGGGCTTATAACGATCAGTCAGAACAGGTAGCCGCTATCATGAGATACCAGATGCGCAAGAAACTCGGTTGCGATGGTAGATAAAATTGACGGTGCGGTGTAACGAAGGAGAAAGTCTATGTCAGGACGTGGTGCCATTCGCCTGGGGGATGCCCATTCAGGTGGAGGAAAAATGATTGAAGCCAGTGGCTTTCCTGTTAATGGCGTTCCGCAGTGTCTGCTTGGCGATAACGCAGTATGTCCTACCCACAAAGGAACGTTTCCGCTGGTTTCAGGCGGTGATGGTGCAGCGGTTCAGAATGGACGCCCCATGATATTTGAGCCAGGGAAACTGGCCTGTGGCTGTAGCGTGTCATCCTCATGTGCGGGGAATTACAACCGTAAGTAGTGATTACAGGGTAATAATTTCACATGAAACAGGACAAGTGATACTCCATCATTTATCAAAGCAAGGAATGGCCGCTGTGAACAAACACTGCGCACGATAATTGACGAATATCTTTTGATACCGGGCGTAAGTCACTCGCCAATATCCGCCATGATAGTGTCATGATCGGCGGTGGACGTGTGACTATTGGCTGATGGTTTGTGGTGCTTATGCACTACTCGGACGCTAGCTGACGCTATACTTTCTCAGGTAAATAGGCAGCAAAACGCAATCGACCTTTGTGGTAAAATGCCTCAGTGCCATTGGCATTTTATGCAACCGATGAGTTTTGAGTATTTTTCAAACCGATTAATCAACTTTAAAAGTATTAAAACATGCCATACACCTTAAGGCGTTAAATAATGCGAATTGAATTTAATATCTATATGAAGGTTATTGGTGCTGAGATTGGGGCCATACTGGGTATTTTTCAACAAATTTCAAGCTTGGATAATATTTACCGAGGGCAACGTGTTGATTGGTTTTTGACAGCTAAAAGCAAAAAAAAAGCCATGGAGAAGCTTATCATCAGAGATGAAAAACTAACTGATAAAGCTGTATACTTTCTAAAGAAAGATTTAACCAGTCATCCCCTGGTTTCAAAAACTATGTGGTCTGAAAATGGCACACAATTGATTGTGCAAAATTATTTAGGTAGCAGTATCGATAATTTCTG
>NZ_JAGFPF010000522.1:0-1273 GCF_025962695.1 Candidatus Symbiopectobacterium sp. NZEC135
AGACCACGTTACCGTTCTGGCTCAGGGTGACGCGGGCGTTGGTTTGCGCAATACCGCTGATCACCGGCGCAAAACCACGCTGGCTGATCGGCAACATGTCATCGTTGGAGTTAAGTTTGACACCGCGGAAGGGGACGCTGTTGAGCACGTCATTGCTGGTGGTGCTTTCACCCAACAATATTTCAGAACGCCAGGGCGTAATGTCCCGTTGCAGGTAAGTGTTAGTGAACTGCGTATTTTGATTGCTTTGGTTTTCTTCGCCGTTGCGACTGGCGCTGTTGCGGGTATACGTCATGGTGCTGCGTAACCGCCAGGCGTCGAGATTGATCCCGGCACGCAGGTTGGCGAACAGGTTGGTCTGCGTCTGCTTTTCCATGCCGTACTGCGCATCTTGCCAGTTGCGTCCGCCGTTAACCGTGTAATTCAGTAAAAAAGCCGGAATGCCGTGGTCCCACAGTGCAGGATCGACGGCACCGCGGATGTTGGGGCGCAGTGCAACCTGTGGGATGCTGAGATCCAACCGTAGCTGGTTAAAATTAAAGCGGACAGAGGATTCGGGAATCAGGGTTGCCAGATTCTCTACCGGCTTTTCCGCAGGCAAACGCGCAAAGGCGGGCAAGGCTTGCGTGTTAATACCTAGCTCATGCAGCATCGCGGGCGTGAGTTCTGGTTCGACTTTTCCCTGCGCATTCGCGTTGAAGACCAGCGTGTGTTGCCCCTGATCCAACTGGTTGACGAAGACGTTAACCATATAGGTGCCGGGAGGAATATTGCCGGGCTTGTCGAACACGCTAAGATCGGTAGTTGTTAACTGCGCGCCGCCCAGTGAAAGCAGGCCCGGATCGAAGTAGTCCTGTGCCCAGACGTTACCCGTCGCCAACATGCACACGCCAACCAGAGGCGAGAGAGGAAATGCGTCAAAATATTGTTTTTGTTTTCGCATTGTTGACGACTCTTAAGTCACAAAGGGTTAGCTACTGTTCAGCAGCGTAAGGGGAATGCACTACAAGGCGCGTTGCTCTACCTCTGTATTCCACCCGTCTTCGTCAATCAACTGCCAGACGACGTTTTTTCCCGTAGCGCCAGGTGGCAAAGCATAAAATTGTTTGCCAAAGGGCGGCACCATCAGCCTCAGTTGGGGCTTGCTCAGCGCGTGCGTGCCGACTTTCAATCGAGAAAAAGTTAGCCAGTAGGGCGTGGGATTATCAGCAACCAGTTGGTTTCCCTCGCGCTTAAAACGCAGTTTGGGTGCCATCTCGGCGACAGCTTGTTT
>NZ_JAGFPF010000523.1:0-1271 GCF_025962695.1 Candidatus Symbiopectobacterium sp. NZEC135
CTGATTAAGGCGATTTATGAATGACCCGCCGCACAAAATCGTGTGCCATTGCTTTTTTTAATGCCTCTTTTCCCTATACTGCTCTGCGCAAACACTTTGTTACAGGTTATGAAAAAAAACCCATTGCATTCTCCAGAGGTTTTCATCCTGCAACGTGCCATCACACAACCCTTGTCAGCTTATGGAACGGGAATACCGCCTATTTTATGAAAAATACATACTCTGCAATTTTCCGCTATATAACGCGAGGCAGCCTGGTGCAGCAAATCGTTATCGGGCTGGCGCTAGGTATTACCCTCGCATTGTTGTCGCCCTCCGCCGCCCTTGCCGTCGGCCTGCTCGGTACGCTGTTCGTCGGCGGATTGAAAGCCGTGGCACCAGTACTGGTGCTGGTTCTGGTGATGGCCTCCATCACCAATCATCAGCAAGGGCAAAAAACCAATATCCGCCCCATCCTGATCCTCTACGGCATCGGCACCTTTTCGGCGGCGCTGGTCGCGGTGGTGTTGGGCTTTTTGTTTCCCACCACGCTGACCCTGAGTGCACAGTCTGCCGATATCGTGCCGCCAGCGGGCATTGTTGAAGTGCTGAAAGGGTTACTGATGAGCGTGGTCGCCAACCCGATACACGCGCTGATCAACGCTAACTACATTGGTATTCTGGTATGGGCCGTCGGTTTTGGCATCGCGTTTCGCCACGCCTCACCGTCCACCAAAGCCTTTATCAATGATGCATCGGATGCCGTTACTCTGCTGGTGCGCACGGTCATTCGTTTTGCACCGCTCGGGATTTTTGGCCTGGTTGCCTCTACGCTGGCAGAAACCGGCTTTGATGCACTGTGGGGTTATGCTCACCTGCTGACCGTGCTGGTCGGCGGCATGCTGATCGTGATGTTTGTTATCAATCCACTGATTGTATTCTGGAAAATTCGCCGCAATCCGTATCCGCTGGTACTGACTTGCCTGCGGGAAAGCGGTATTACCGCCTTTTTCACCCGCAGCTCAGCGGCAAACATCCCGGTGAATATGGAGCTGTGTCGCAAGCTGAATCTGGATGAAGACACCTACTCTGTCGCCATTCCGCTGGGTGCCACCATTAACATGGCGGGCGCGGCGGTAACCATCACCGTCCTGACGTTGGCTGCCGCGCATACGCTGGGCATCCATGTCGATATGCCAACCGCGTTGCTGCTTAGCGTGGTCGCCGCCATTTGCGCCTGCGGCGCATCCGGCGTGGCAGGAGGATCGCTGCTGTTAATCCCACTGGCGGGC
>NZ_JAGFPF010000524.1:0-1264 GCF_025962695.1 Candidatus Symbiopectobacterium sp. NZEC135
CAGTGCCAGTGTGACGCTCGCCAGTGCGATGCTTACTGCGATCATTGCTCTTTTCATTGCTTACTCCTGTTGGGGGATGCTTTAACGGAAGGGATACCCTTGACGTTTTGTTATTGTTATGTGAAAGAGTATTCATGAGTCTGTGAACGGGGTCAAATGGTATATCTCATTCAATGCATAAGAAAAAAATCTTGTCTGACATCCTCTTTTTGTAGGAATTCTATGCTACGGAGTCTCATTTTTTATTAATTTTTGTTTGACGATTATTTAATCAAATAGAGCGATTATTGAAAAACTGAATAAAGTGCGAAAAAAGTAAGCTTTTTAAGCATTATTCTATGTGTCAATAAAATAGTGAAAGGTGAAAACAATATCTGTTTAGATAAAAGGTGGTTGAATGATGATGCTCAATGAGGGCGAGGTGAAAATCAATGATTTCTATTCTCTTTTGCATAAATATCAACGCGTCATCTTATTTTTAATCGTGTGCATGCTTCCGATCTCGTTGTTTGCTAAGAATAATTCTTCTTCAGATACACAGATTATTAGGGGGAATAAAAAATTGCAGGGTAGGCAGTTAGTGGTTGAGGCTGAAAAACCCGGAAAGTACCGAATTGGTATTCTTGTTTTTCCCGGAATTGACGTCATTGCGATTGAAAATAAAGAGGAAAGATTAAAAAAGAAACGAGAGGTGCATGGTAAGGTCATTCAGGCACTGTCAGGGAAAATTTCCCTCTATGATTTTCACTACAGGACTCTTTTTAATGTTGTGATGTTCCCTTCGCATTATGTTTTTTTACACGGCGATATATACAAATAACGCAAGTTATTAAAGTTTATATGTTTATTATATTCTGAGGGGATAATGAAAAACAACAATGTCAATGATGTGAATAAGAATCGTACTCCTTGTGGTTTGATATTGGCTTCGTCACTTTTACTCGATGTCTTTGTTATCTTTCTTTATGTTTATGATTACTCGATGGATATTGTCTTACTTTGTGTTTTTTTATCTGTTTTTTTATTTTTTTTGTATGCATTGTGTTTTTATAAAAACAAAAAAAACACTGCTGATAAGGATGAAAAAATAAATAAGAAGCTCATGTGCTGTGAAAGATTTAATCATGTGTTTAATTGTTTTTATTTGTTGATTGATTTTGTTTTTTATGTATTCAAATATATTGGGAGGATTTTTCTATGACATGTTTACCTTCAAGCTTAGATAAAGAGAATAAAGAAAAACCTATTGAAACCATCAATGATT
>NZ_JAGFPF010000525.1:0-1261 GCF_025962695.1 Candidatus Symbiopectobacterium sp. NZEC135
CCATTTATTGGCTGTCTGACACCGAACTCTGAGGGGAAGGCGGCGGCTCACTCCTTCATCACGGCGAACAGCTTCAGCGTTAAATCACCGCCGTGATCGGGCACCGAGATAGCACAATGCCCGGAAGCCAGCGCATCCTGCACGCCGGAATGTTCAAGGTCGACCACAAAACAGAGGTTTTCCCAATTCAGCGGGATCGCCGCAGGAATGTGGCTCACGGGTTGTAGCGCTTTGCCCTGATCCACCGCCGCTTTACGCGCATGGACGGCATGCCGCGTCCCAACCTCACACTGTGTCATGATATGTGTGCGCAGTCGGTGTGAAGGCCAGGAAGAGCGCGCCAGCAGATAAATCCCGGAGACAGAATCCAGATTATGCGGCGGCAACTGCCCGACCCACAGGTGATCCTTTTCACGCATCAGCGCTATCCCCACGGCCCGTGCAGGCAAACAGGTTTCAAGTAACGCACTGAGCAGTGAAAAGAGAGACGGGAACACGTCGCCAAGCCGGGAATGATCATAGCGTGGAATATCAGCCGAGCTCCACGCCTGCGTATAGGGCAACAACGGCCCGGCGAGTTTAACCAGCTCGCGATAGACCAATTCCGGATGCAACGCTGTCGCCAGACTGACCTCACTCAGCACAGACTCGTAGCGATTTAGCACATTCAGCAGCCAAAACCGCGGGATATCGGGCTGTCCATTTTGTTCCGGTGGTTCATGGCGCAGCGCCAGCAGGCGACGTTTCATGCGTGAACGTAACAACAGTTTCTTCGACAGTGCCACCAGCATCGGTGAGGCGGAAAACGTTAGCAGCGGTGGGATGAACGAGGGATCGATTTCCCAGCGCCCTTGCGCATTGCGATTAAGTCGCGCAATGGGATAGGTTTGGTAACCACGGTTCTCATCAACGCTAAAGCGCACACGGATCGCGCGGCTTGCTGGCACACCGCTTTCGCTGGATTCTCTACCCGATGTTCTGACTGGATAGGCTAATGCAGTCGGTTCCTGCGCACGACAGCGATGAGGTAACAGATTACGCGGGTGCTCGTTGGCAGGGACCGCCAGCAGCACATCCACCTGTTGCTGCCGTTGTGCCAGATGTTGTTCCAGCGGTATTGCGCAGCAAAGCGCTGACACACCGGCGGTGTCAATCCGAGAGCCATCGGGCAGACAAAGGCGCAGTTGCTTTAGCGTTAATGACTGATGTTGCATTGCCTCTTCATCAAGTTGCAGCGCTTCAACACCCCACGCATTTGACA
>NZ_JAGFPF010000526.1:0-1261 GCF_025962695.1 Candidatus Symbiopectobacterium sp. NZEC135
AACAACTTGTTTTTTCACCATTTCCCTTATCACCCTTATACGTTTTGTTAGTCAGCAAGCTAACAGTCCGCGCGGCAATCAGGAAATAATAAAAATGGATAATATTATAATCTTATGTCACATAGCCGAGTTTCAGACTCAGGGAAGGCGTTTTAGGAAAGATAAAACTTGGGTGGCGGAGGGAGAAGCCGGACGATTCGTCCGGCCAGCGGGTTTAGAACCTGTATTGCACACCGACGGTGGTAATAAAATAGTCGTTCTTGATACCGCTGAGGTTCTCGCCTCTGTCGATAGCGTCGTCACCGTAGTCATTAACGTTTGCACTGTCTTTCTCTTCATGAAAATTTCCCGGCCCGGTGCCTGCTATTGCAGAGGATAAGAAAAGGACAAAAACCAAATACTTCAATTGCATTACACGATTCTCTTTCTTTTGAACAAGCGATTCAAGGCGATCGACGTAGAGTAAATATTACTTTTTTTAAGAGGAGTGCTTGCTTAAAAATTTCTGATAAGCGGTAATGATTTCAACATTAAAAAGCATTCCCTTGCCATATCGCACGCCTCCCAACCAAGGCTGCGCATTATACTTAAAAATATGTCCAATTCTCGCAAACCAAAACATTGTTTATATTTCGTTTAAATTAACAACAATAGAATTTCCAGAAAACACAGCAACTATAAAGGAATGAAAATGCCTCTAAGTCACGAAAAAACAACCAAAATAGCATCAATATTACTTTGTATATCAAGCGTGACAGGATGCGATTATTTGGAAAAAGACCAGCTTGAAACACAAAATACTAAAAAAACCGGGACCGTTCTTGAAACGAATATAGAAGATGACATTGTCATCCCAGTCATGATAAACAACAAGAAATTAAATTTTCTCGTTGATACTGGCTCCAGCGTAACCGTTATTGATGAAAAAATAGCGAATTCGATAACACGCCCCTTACTTTCATCAGAAATCCCACAGAATTATCGCCAGGAATTTTCAAACGTCACGACGGTTTCTGGACGGTTGGAGGGCCATCAATTTACCCTGTTGAAACCGACCACCTTTACTGTAGGCACACAAGAGATCAATGACAGCGACATATGGGTTTCACTCGATTTGTCGCTGGTGACGCAATCGATGGGAACAAAGATAGACGGTATCATCGGTATTGATACGTTTAGGCGGTTTAATTGGAAAGTCGATAATGACAAAAAAAAGGTTATTATTTCCGACACGCTCCCCTCCGCATCGGATTATCAGGCG
>NZ_JAGFPF010000529.1:0-1258 GCF_025962695.1 Candidatus Symbiopectobacterium sp. NZEC135
AGGCATTTTGCCAACACCGCTTTTTGCTGATTCCCGCCGCTCAGGCGGGCAATGGCTAAATCCTGGCTGGCCGTTTTCACTTTAAGATGGGCGATCGACTGGCGAATCACATCTTGCTCGCGCGCGTCATCCAGCGAAGAAAATAGCCCGGAAAAACGATCGAGCGCCGCCAGCGTGATGTTTTGCGCCACGCTCATCACGGGAATAATCCCATCTTTTTTACGATCTTCCGGCACCATCGCAATACCCAGGGCCATCGCCTGCTGGCAATCATTGATCGCCACAGGCTGCCCCTTGAGTACAATCTCGCCCTGCCAGCGTCCACGGTAAGCGCCAAACAGGCATTGCACCGTTTCGGTCCGCCCGGAGCCGACCAGCCCCGCGACGCCCAGAATTTCCCCCCGATGCAGCGCGAAGGAAACATCATTGACGCGACGAATATGGCGATTAACCGGATGCCACGCCGTCAGATGTTCGACACGCAGGATCTCATCGCCTATATCATGGGCTTCCGAAGGGTAAAGCTCGGTTAGCTCGCGCCCAACCATCATGGCAATGATCTGCTCTTCACTGAGCGTACTGGCAGGGTGGGTACCAATATGCTTGCCATCGCGAATCACACAAATGACGTCCGAAATGGCTTTGACTTCATTCAGCTTGTGGGAAATGTAGATACAGGCGATGCCGTGATTGCGCAGATCTCGAATGATATCCAGCAAAATCGCGGTCTCTCGCTCAGTCAGTGAGGCGGTAGGTTCATCCAATACCAACAGCCGCACCTGTTTGTTAAGCGCCTTGGCAATCTCCACCAATTGCTGCTGACCAAGACCCAGTTCACCGACGCGGGTATGAGGATCAATCCCAAGCTTGACGCGCGCCAGCATGGTCTGGCAGCGCAAATACATTGAATCACGGTCCAATACGCCGCGTGTCGTCCACTCATTACCCAGAAAGATGTTCTCCAACACGCTCATCTCTTTGACCAGCGCCAGTTCCTGATGAATGATGGCAATACCCTTCTGCTCGGTATCACGAATATGGCTGGCGTGCAGCGGATCACCGGCAAAGACGATATCCCCGCCATAGCTGCCAAAGGGATAAATAGCGCAAAGCACTTTCATCAGCGTCGATTTACCCGAACCATTCTCACCGCACAGCGATAATACTTGCCCGGCTTCCAACGCCAGGCTGACGTTATCCACCGCCTTTACGCTGCCAAACACCTTGGTGATGTTCTTCATTTCCAACAAGAACGGCA
>NZ_JAGFPF010000528.1:0-1258 GCF_025962695.1 Candidatus Symbiopectobacterium sp. NZEC135
AGGCATTTTGCCAACACCGCTTTTTGCTGATTCCCGCCGCTCAGGCGGGCAATGGCTAAATCCTGGCTGGCCGTTTTTACTTTCAGATGGGCAATCGAATGGCGAATCACATCCTGCTCGCGCGCGTCATCCAGTGAAGAAAACAGTCCGGAAAAACGATCGAGCGCTGCCAGCGTGATGTTTTGCGCCACGCTCATCACCGGAACAATGCCATCCTTTTTGCGATCCTCCGGCACCATCGCGATACCCAGCGCCATCGCCTGCTGACAGTCATTGATCACCACCGGCTGCCCCTTCAGCACAATCTCGCCCTGCCAGGGTCCACGGTAAGCGCCAAACAGGCATTGCACCGTTTCGCTCCGGCCGGAGCCAACCAGTCCCGCCACGCCCAGAATTTCACCCCGACGCAGCGCGAAGGAAACATCATTGACGCGACGAATATGGCGATTAACCGGATGCCAGGCCGTCAGGTGCTCGACGCGCAGGATCTCCTCACCAATGTCATGGGCCTCAGAAGGGTAAAGTTCGGTTAGCTCACGCCCCACCATCATGGCGATGATCTGATCTTCGCTAAGCGAGCTGGCAGGGTGGGTGCCAATGTGCTTGCCATCGCGAATCACGCAGATGATGTCCGAAATGGCTTTGACTTCATTCAGCTTGTGGGAAATGTAGATACAGGCGATACCGTGATTGCGCAAATCACGAATGATATCCAGCAAAATCGCGGTTTCGCGCTCAGTCAGTGAGGCGGTGGGTTCATCCAACACCAGCAACCGCACCTGTTTGTTGAGCGCCTTGGCAATCTCCACCAGTTGTTGCTGGCCCAGGCCAAGTTCACCGACTCGGGTATGAGGATCGACTTCAAGTTTGACGCGCGCCAGCATGGTCTGGCAGCGTAAATACATCGCGTCACTGTCCAATACGCCGCGTGTCGTCCACTCATTGCCCAGGAAGACGTTCTCCAACACGCTCATCTCTTTGACCAGCGCCAGTTCCTGATGAATGATGGCGATACCCTTCTGCTCGGTCTCACGAATATGGTTGGCATGCAGCGGATCGCCAGCGAAGACGATATCTCCGTCATAGCTGCCGAAGGGATAAATGGCACACAGCACTTTCATCAGCGTCGATTTGCCCGAACCATTCTCGCCGCACAGCGATAATACTTGTCCGGCTTCGAGCGCCAGGCTGACGTTATCCACCGCCTTTACGCTGCCAAACACCTTGGTGATGTTTTTCATTTCCAACAAGAACGGCA
>NZ_JAGFPF010000527.1:0-1258 GCF_025962695.1 Candidatus Symbiopectobacterium sp. NZEC135
GGGCATTCTTTATCGTGTTTGCCATGACCGACAAAAGCCAAGGGGTAAAGGGCATTACCGCGTTTCTGGTTGAGCGCGATAACCCCGGCATTAGCATCGGCCTGCCGGAAGAGAAAATGGGGATGAACGGTTCCGATACCTGTGCCGTCAGCTTCAGCGACTGTGTGGTGCCAGCCAGTTGTCGTTTGGGCGCGGAAGGGAAAGGATTTGCTATCGCCATGGAAACGCTGGATGGCGGTCGGCTAAGTTGCTCGGCCATTGCGCTGGGCATTGCCCAAAGTGCACTCGATGCCACGCTCACCTACACCAAAGAGCGTATCCAGTTCGGTAAACCCATTGCCGCTAATCAAGGGGTACAGTGGATGCTGGTAGAGATGGCTACCCAGGTCGATTGTGCCCGTATGCTGGTCTATCGTGCCGCTGCCGCCAAAATGGCCGGACACCCCTACACGCGCGAAGCCGCACAAGCCAAGCTCTATGCTTCTGAAGCTGCCACCTATGTCACCCAAAAAGCAGTGCAACTGCACGGTGGCATGGGCTACACCTCGTCGTATCCGGTTGAACGACTGATGCGGGAAGCGAAGTTGACAGAGATCTTCGAAGGCACCAGTGAAGTACAACGCATGGTGATCGCTAAACATATTTTGGCCTGAATCAGGCCACTGACCTGTTGGCCACAGCGATCTGTTGCGCTCTGTGGCCCGCTTCAACCACCTTCTTTTTTCGGGCATCTTTAGGGAGAGCGCTCACTATGAGACTTATCGCCTGCTGCAAAATCGTCCATGACGAGCAAGACATCACCACCAACGCGGATCGTTCGCTGTGTGTGGATAATGCCAATCTGAAAATCAGCCTCTACGATCTCAATGCCTTAGAGGCTGCAACGGTGCTGGCAAGCGAACAGCCCGGCAGCCAACTGACGGCGCTCAGCGTGGGCAGTAAGACCCTGCTGGAAAACGCCCGAATTCGTAAGGACGTGCTGTCTCGTGGGCCTGATACGTTAACGGTGATCGCCGATGACGCCTGTGACGGGAGCTACCCAACCGAAACAGCACAGATTCTGGCCTGTGCCGCGCAGAAGCTAGGCTTCGATCTGATTATCTGTGGCGAAGGTTCTGGCGATCTCTATGCACAACAAACCGGTATCCAGATAGGCGAGCGGCTCAATCTGCCCTGCGTCAATGCGGTCAGCAAAATCACCGTTGTCGGCGATAAAGTGCGCGTTGAGCGTGACCTCGAAGATGTGGTGGAAGAGTTG
>NZ_JAGFPF010000052.1:0-29358 GCF_025962695.1 Candidatus Symbiopectobacterium sp. NZEC135
ACAAACATGCCATAGGCAAACCGCGCCATTGATGCACCAACACTAATTCGTTTTACCCCTGCATCGGCCAATTCAGCCATGCTGTAGGTGTTTCCAGGCAGCCCCATCACAACATTAATGGGTTTCGTCAGTGACTGGCACACCGTTTTAATCATGGTGATATCTCTGAGACCCGGCGCATAGAGAACATCCGCCCCGGCTTTTTCAAAAGCCTGTAATCTCAGGATAGTTTCATCCAGATCGGTGATTCCCCACATAAAATTTTCCGCACGGGCCGTTATGACAAAATCCTGCGCCAGTGCATCTCGAGCTTGAGCCGCTGCTGCAATTCTTTCCACTGCCAGACTAAAATCATAAACAGGTTTGCTGACGATGCCGGTATGATCTTCCAGAGAGCATCCCGCTAACCCGATGCTCGCTGCAATTTCGACCGTTTGTGCGGCACTTTCCGGGCGATCCCCTATCCCTTTTTCAAGATCGGCGGATACCGGCAGGGAAGTGGCATTCACGAGAGACTGGCAATGCGCCAGCGTCTGTTCCCACGGAACCGTCCCTTCCTGAACCCCTAATGAAAAAGCAAGCCCCGCACTGGTTGTCGCAAGCGCTTTAAACCCCATGGTTTCAAGTATCCGTGCGGTGCCGATATCCCAGGGGTTAGGCATAACGAAAACCTCATCAAGTTCGTGTAGCCTGCGGAAAATCTTTCCTCTGTCTTCCATGTTTACCCCCTAATTCAGTATTAAATTGCAGTGATGTGATGCATGCCCTTTCCTGAAGCAACCAGTACCATACACTTTATACTTTCTGTCGTGGTCAACAAATACTGGCCACCGCCTTAGCGTTTTTCCAGATCTGTTTTTCCGATTCGTGTGACGCGCATCCACCGTTATATTCATGCGACCTGAATGGACGATAATACCCCGCGATCTCGTCCGTGATAGCGTGAGCGGCTTCGCTGGATCTTATGTCGCTCATTACAGGTATCAGCGGATCACAACGTATTGTAGAAACCCTGAAATCGCGAGAATACGCAGATATAGCGTTTTAATTACTGCTCTTTCACAATATATTAGTGTCTTCCCCACGCTCATGGGGTGAAAGATTAGCATTTTTGGAAATGTAAGCCTTATTGAATCGCCTGTTGGGAAGATGTTGCGTTGCTTTATTATCTGCCGGATCGCCCTATTCAGTGATTCACTTGTACGAGCCAGCGCTAAATAACGCCCTGAATCGATATCGGTCAGGGCGTTATTGGCTTATCGCTGATTGGCTATAACGGGACGATTATCCCGGATAGTTTGCTAACTGTAGGGCCTGCGATGAAATAGTACTGTTTTTTTCCATTCCATTGAGTTTAAAGGTATCAACAACATTGCGCAGTTTGGCCGCTTGCTCACTTAACGAGTCAGCAGCTGAAGATGCTTGTTCAACCATTGCTGCGTTTTGTTGAGTGACGCCTTCCATCTGGTTTACAGCAATATTGATTTGTGTAATACCTCGGCTTTGTTCCTCTGAAGCTAATGACACTTCATTTACCAGGTCTGACACGTTTTTAATGACATCTTTAACATCGATAATAGAATCCCGAACGGCACTGGCTTGAGATGAACCATTTTTAACCGCTAGTTGCGCATTATCGATCAGGGTTTTGATGTCTTTTGCTGCGGAAGATGAACGTTGTGAAAGCGTTCTAACTTCACTGGCGACAACAGCAAAGCCACGGCCATGCTCACCGGCTCGTGCGGCCTCAACGGCTGCATTCAGTGCCAGTATATTGGTTTGAAAAGCGATACCTTCTATTAGTGTGGTGATTTCAGCAACCTTGGAAGAACCGCTGGCAATCTCCTCCATTGCTGTAATCATACGAGAAACGGCAGCATCACCTTGCTCAACCACATCATTAGCTTTTTTACCAAGCTGATTCGCTTGCATCATATTCTCAACATTGCTTTCCACCGTTGACGACAGTTCATGCATACTGGCGGCGGTCTGGGCAAGCGAGGATGCCTGCTCTTCTGTTCTTGAAGAGAGATCAATATTCGCCGATGCAATCTCACTTGAGGATATCGCGACATTTTCACTGGAAGCACGCACATGGCTTAACACATCAGAAAAGCGCATGATCAATGCGTTGAATGCCTGTGCCGTTTGGCCTATCTCATCATTATATTGCGCATCAGCTTGCTGGGTTAAATCCAGCGTTTCACTGATCGTTGTTAATTTTTTACGTAGATTATTCAGACTTTGTTGGACATAACGTAAAACGATTGCGGAGAATATGCCGGCCAGAGCCAATGCCCCCACGATGAGTCCGGTAAGCATCAATCCAGTTAAGTTAAAATTATTACTGTTTTCCTGTTGAAGATTATTGGCTAAGGTTAAATTATACTGATATTGCTCTTGAAATCCTTGGAACAATTTTTTCTCTATGCCGATAATATTCCCGAGATCAGGAGAGGAATTACCAACAATGGTGCCATCCTGAATGAGCGGTGTTATTGCATCGCGGTAATTATTGAAAGCCTCGATATTTTTTTTAGACAAATTCAGATCGTTACTGTCTGAAACATAATTTTTCATGTAGTCGTTAATGTTTTTTTCCGTTTCGTCCAACGCATTTAATATTTCTTGTTTTTTCTCTTTCTTCTGCTGTGGGTCAGAAAGAAGAATAAACTGCAATAGATACGTTCTGGCATTACTGATAGCAGTATTGGCAGCATTTAACTTACCGATACTCGGTAAGGTATTGGTCATAACGTACTCAAAGCGATCTTTTGATGAACTAAGTGCGTTTAGCCCGAATCCACCAACACAAATCAATGCCAAAGCGAAGATGCTCATAGCCAGAGCCAGTTTTTTTACAATTGTCATGTTAGAATACTCCGTTTGTGAGGATGTATTTTCATATCGCATTGATACGCTGTCTTCCCGCCATTATCAGTTCCAGAACCTTAAGATTACATTAACAGTAATCTTGCCCCCAAAAATGTCCTTATTTGATATACCTGTAATGCTTCACCTCCCATGTGCGTTGGGGGCGCTCAAACGTTGTCAGTCACGCTACTCTCTAACCCGGATAAACGCATCGTCATGATACGGGGAGAGATTCTGTCTATCATCGCTGACCTGCCGTTGTCTCTCTTCGCATTATTCGCCCTATGGCTCTCCCCTTCGGGAACACGCTCTACCGTTTTTGCCATGACATCTTAACCAGAGTTTATCGAGACAACGTCGGGCTATCTTCATAAGTATAATTTCGTATTTTTTTACTGTAATAAATTTCATTACAATCAATCATGCCATGTGAAATATTTAGCATGCTATATTTTATCGGCAATTTGATACATTGCTATTTTGATGTTCGTCACATTTTAAAAAGACAACAGTATTTATTACAAAGATAAGATTAATGAGGTTGCTATTTAATCAGTATCAATAGCATGACTTATGATATTTTTCTGCTGACGTCATATAACTGCTTGGGGATATCTATCAAACCCGTAGCGATTCATTTACCGCTGAATTTACCGAGTAACAAGATTGAAAGGCGAGCGTGGAATGAACTCTTTTCGGCGTAATGCTTAAAGCCAATGCAACTCATGCCCGCTGGCGCGCGATACAGACGGAGTGGCGGTAAAGCGCGCCCGTATTATCGTTACTGCCGTTGAGCCTCAGCGCCCTCACATTTATCGGGGCTATCCAGCGTGGCAGAGAGCACATCGAGCCGTTCCGCCAGCACAAACAACAGCGTTTCCCTTGCAGTTGCATCATCCAACTCAATCACCGCATGCGTCAGTGCACGACATTGCTCGACCATTTCGTCCAGCGTCAAGGGCGTGGCATCAAACATAGCCAATACCCCGCAGCGATAAAGCACAGCAATGCGCACGGAGCACAGACAGCAGCAGGCAAGTGAATAACGGGTGTGAGGATATTCGGGGAGTCGTCATGGGGTAATCTCCAAGATGAGTGCATTACGGCTACCACTGGAGTTCCTACGCTTGGGTGGTAGCCCAGACGGGGGTAGGAATACCGGTAATCTTGGAAACCGGCCAGCCCGAGAGCTGCCCCGCCTGAGCCACCATAATTTGGATGCTGTCACGGTATAAAACCGATAGCAAATTATAGGTGTGCAAAAGCGCGACATAAGACGCAGGGTGCGCCTTATGTCGCCAAGATTAAACACGGGTTCCTACGCCCGGCTGCCGATTTTGCGACAGCGCGGAAACTATAGCGTTATCGTGCTGTGGCTGGCAAGCCGAGGGGGTAATTGTCTGGAACAATCAGATTTTGGCTACCGTTGGCCGGTGTGCTTATGGAGCCAGTCGCACGATGTGGAAAGGTACGGTTAGGCATAATTGTGGTACTCTTTACCGCATATATATGCGGATTTACGTTGATCACCGAAGTGTTTCCCATAACAATTTCATCAGTAAAGTGCACGCCAGTAACAGGAAAAGTCGACGTATCCACTGATTTCCTCCCTTAAGTGCTATTTGCACGCCAATAAAAGAGCCACTGATTGCAGCGATCCCCAAAGGAATAGCCAGTTCATAATGAATGAGGCCATTGGGGATGAGAAAAAATAACGTGGCGAAGTTGGTGCCAAAGTTGACGACTTTTGCACAGGCCGTTGCACGCAAAAAATCAAAATGAAAGAAGCGAATAAACAGAAACAGGAGAAAGCTTCCCGTCCCCGGGCCAATAAAACCGTCATAAAAGCCAATAACAAACCCCAGAAAAATGCCCTTTAGAAGATCTGACCGGGTAGGTGATTGACTGTTGTCCTTATGCCCAAACTGTGGCCTGAACCAGGTGTATGCCACCATCGCGGCGAGTACAACAATCACCACGGGGCGCATCCATGCCGACGGCATAAAGTCCAATAGCCGGATCCCGGAGTAAGCCCCCATCACCGCACTGACAGCCGTGGGCAAGATCAGTTTCCACGGCAGTTGCAGCCGTGTCATAAACTGCCTGATAGACATCAAGTGCCCCATAACAGAGGAGAACTTGTCGATGCCCATGATTTGGGCTGGGGTAAAATGCGGGAGAGTGGTGTAAAAGGTCGGGATCGTGATCAACCCGCCGCCGCCGACTGCGGCGTTAATGATCCCTGCAATAAACGCTACCGGGAGCAGTATATAAAGCTCGTCATTCATTTAGGTTCCTTTCTTAACGGCATATTGACCGCCATGGTCAGATTTATTGCTAACAAATCATGAAGATGTGACCTATGGCTTTGGGAAAGAGGCAACATCCACGTTAAATTTGCTGAAGGTCGCTAGGATAGAATTGAGTTGAATTGCTGTCCAATATATAAATAAGCATCGATTTATATCTTTGGACAGATAAGTGGATCTCCGCCGGAGACTGCTTCGGCACTGGACTAGTAGATCCCCTTAAGCCAGCCTCAACTGCTGAGGTCGTGAATTAAAAATTGACCGAAGGCAGTGGGACATAGGCTGGCTAAGGGGCTGTTGTACCAAAAAATTGTCAAGCGGCTGGCGATGTTGCCTCAACCAGTGGAAACCACCCCTTCGCAGTTTGAATCACTCCCCACAAATTGTCGGGGATCGCCAGTTGTGGTACATGCTCGGCGTCAAGCGCAGTGGCAATTTCTGCCTTCTGATCTTCACCGGCGAGCTTGACCCATGTTGGGTTCATCACCAACCCCTGCCCAATAGCAACAAGAGACAGACCAATAGCTAATGCTTTTTCGGCATCTTCAGGGGTCCTGATAAGACCTGCGGCAATCAAGGGGATGCGGTCAGCAACGTGCTTAACAATCAACTCGGCTGTCGTCTGCTCGCCGGTGTAGTCAACAGGCTTGGCGTTCGGAATGTTAAAGAGCGACGCATGAAGGTAATCGATTCCGGCCTCAATCAACCGGTCAATCAGCACGTAGCTATCACTAATACGCAGCGCCCCTTCGCCTGGCTCGTCCGGGGAGATGCGGTAGCCAAGTAAGAAGGGCCGCTTGGCGTGTTCAGCAATGACTCGCTGTGCTTCGCGTACTACGGCCAAGGGGAAGCTCATGCGATTTTCAAGTGAGCCGCCCCATTCATCATTGCGCTGGTTGAACATTGGGGAGAAGAAGTTCTGGATGAGAAAGCCATGAGCCCCATGCAGCTCAACGCCATCGAAACCAGCCTCAATGGCACGGCGAGTCGTTTCACCGAACGCCTTGATGATCTCTTCGATTTCTTCCTTACTCAGTGCATGACTGGTCACCTCAGCAGGATTGAATGGGCTCGGTGGCACCTTCAATGCACTGGCACTGACAACTCGATTATCTGGCACAAGGTGTGGCAAGGCTTTGTTGCCAGCATGAAAAATCTGCAAGATAGCGGGGGCACCGCCACTCTTGGCGGTCTCTGCGAGGCGCCGAAGGCTAGGAATAAAGCGATCATCATGACTGGCGAACTCGTCAGTAAAGCCGATGCCATTAGGTGTCACGTGCGTGCAACCCGTCACTACCATACCAACACCGTTGACACGAGCACGATAGTAGGCCACTTCTTGATCAGAGATGGTGCCATCCGGGTTTGCCGACCAGGTCGTCATCGGAGCCATCACGGCGCGGTTACGAAGGGTCAGGCCGTTTTTGAAAGAAAAGGGCTGAAACAAGCTTGATTTGGTTGTGGTCATTTGAATCTCCGTTGTTGAAAATGAGGATAACTAACAGGTTGCCTATCGTTTCCCGTTGATCAGGTCGAACAACTCTTGATAAGCGGTTTGCCCTTTTTCTGCGGCAAAGCGTTGGCGCAATACACGCTGCACAAGAACCTCCTTTGCCTCCGGCTGGCTTTCTAAGGTATGCAGGACTTCTTCAATGAATGCCGCGAGTGGCATCGCATTTGGGTCGCTTGCTTGACGGGCACCCATCAGTTCGGTTTGTAGATACGGGGATGCTATCTCGACAACATCAACATTTGATCCCTTGAGTTGATGACGCAGCGATTCGCTGAACGAATGGATCGCAGCTTTTGTTGCTGAGTAAGTCGGAGTAGAGGCTAAGGGAAGAAATGCGAGCCCGGATGAAACTGTGACGATGGTTGATTGTTGTTGCGCACGAAGCAAAGGCATCAATCCCGCAGTGAGAAGGATCGGTGCGAGAAGGTTCGTCTCGACAGTTACCTTCACTGTTTCGGTTTCAACTACATCAGCGGTCCAATTCTCGGCACGCATTATCCCTGCATTGTTAATGACCACGTTGAGGTGCGGATAATCATGCGCTATCTGTTGCACAAAGTATTCGATATCTCTTGAATCAGTCACGTCTAGTACTGCTGTTTGAATGCCGGGGTTCGCCAAAGCCACCTCATCGAGTGGGGCTTGTCGGCGGCCTGCGATGATCACTTGGTTGCCACGCTGGTGGAAAGCCTCAGCAAGAGCACGTCCAAGACCCGAGCCACCGCCAGTAATAAGAATTGTGTTTCCCGAAGTTTTCATAAAAATTACCCCTTGAAGTTACGTTGATTAGAAAATGCGTATGGCAGACGTGCGTTTGCGTTAATGATGTAAACTTTTTCCATGTAGTCTCTTTAAACAAGGACCTGATGTTGGCAAATTAATTATGTAGCCATGACTACAAAATAGGGCAAAAAAAATTAACCAAATTGGTCTACATAGGAATTAACCGCCTCCATTAGTGTATCGAACTCGATGCCACTCGCAGCTTGAGTGGCGATACCAGTAAGGATCATGGTGGTCAGCCGCGCGATAGCGTCGGGGGAACCAGGCAATGTTTTGTCGCCACTTTGTTCAGCCTCACGGAACCGTGCCGCCAATGCAGCAGTATTCGCTTCACGCTCAATGCGTAAAGCATCTCGTATGCTTGAGGCACTGTCGCTTGAGACAAGTGCACTCTGTACCAGGAGACATCCACGTGCCGTCGGATGGCTGGTCGCTGCCGTCGCCATGCCCGTTAGCAACTGTTTGACCACCTCGCGGGCGGTACTCTGCGCCAGTGCCTCGCGTGTTGCAGCGTTGGCCATGGTTACGTAGCGTTCCAGTACAAGACGGAACAGCTTCTCTTTGCTACCAAAAGCGGCGTAAAAGCTTGGTGGGTTTATCCCCATTGCCTTTATAAGCTCGCCAAATGACGCTCCCTCGTACCCCTTCTCGGTGAAGAGATTTAAGGCGGTATCAATAGCAATCTCGATATCAAACTGACGTGGGCGGCCTGCCATGCGAACATTCCTCATGTGTGGTTAGTCCATTTGTGTAGTTATAACTACAATATGTCAAGTGTTGCGATGGGAAAATTTGCGGTTGTGGCTTCGGCCAAGTGAAAGGACTCACCGATCACAGCCCCCTGGGCTTGAAAGTCTCTACCTGTCTGGCATTGAGCTTCATCTGGGGGTATCTCCTTTAGACCGAACAGCGAATACCCCCATTGATACCCCCAACTCACCGTAGATTTCTGTGAACGTGAGTAGACGAGCAGAGACAATAAGGGCCGTGAAACCGCGTATTATAAGGGTTTAAAGGGTGTTTGAGTAGACTTGGGGAGACGTTAAAATAGGTAGGATGGTGCCGATAATAGGAGTCGAACCTACGACCTTCGCATTACGAATGCGATGTTTACACATATTTAATCCCTTAACCTACCACATAAAAATCAAAACAATCCTTATAAATCATAACACTAAATAAAATCACTTGTTGATGTAAGTTGATGAGTGTTGATAGATATTGCCCCAATTTACTTACATCAGCCGTTACATTATGGTAGACGACATATTCCAGCAGGAGCCAACAAAAATGGCGATTTCAAGACAAAAACTCACCTTTGAACGAACCCGAAAATTCTCCCTTCCCGAAGGAAAATCACAAGCATTTCTTTGGGATTCTGATGTAACAACACTTGCCTGCCGGGTAACCAGCGGAACAAAAGCGTTCATCTTCCAGAGTGTATTTGCCGGAAAAACCCTTCGCATGACGATTGGCAATATCAATGACTGGAAGATCGACGATGCTCGCGCCGAAGCCCGACGACTTCAGACTCTTATTGATACCGGCATCGATCCCCGAATAGCCAAAGCGGAGAAAATCGCTGAATCGGAATCGCAGCAAGCAGAATCACGCAAAGTTAAGGTATTATTTTCTGCCGCCTGGGAAGAATATATTCATGAGTTGAAAACTGGCATTAGCGCCAAAACTAAACGCCCCTACTCTGCACGTTACATTACCGACCATATCAACCTGTCCAGCCGTGGTGGCGATGCTAGGAAGAGAGGGGCTGGTTCGACGACTGCTGGGCCACTGGCACCTCTGCTTGACGTTCCACTGTCTGAACTTTCTCCCGAAATTATTGCGGAATGGCTAAATGTCGAGAGGAAAAACCGACCTACCGTTACAGCTCATGCTTATCGTCTGCTCCGAGCATTTATAAAGTGGCTCAATTATCAGAAAGAATATCAGGGTATCATTCCCGCAGATCTCACGCAGGATCACAGTGTACGAAAGCTGGTGCCGGTTTCCGCCAGTAAAGCTGGTGACTGCCTTCAAAAGGAGCAACTAAAGGACTGGTTTATGGCGGTCAGACAGTTAAATAATCCCGTAGCATCAGCCTACCTTCAAGTGCTTTTACTTACCGGTGCACGACGAGAGGAAATCGCGTCACTACGCTGGCATGACGTAGATTTCAGGTGGTCAAGTATGCGGATTAAAGACAAGATCGAAGGGGAACGGATTATCCCTCTCACCCCTTATGTTGCTGATATTTTGCGTAACCTGGCAAAGAGATCAAACACCGGCACTACTGACAATAACTGGGTTTTTCACAGCAACAGTAAAAGCGGCAAGATTACCGAGCCTCGTTCTGCTCATAACCGTGCATTGATCCGAGCCAATTTACCACATATCAGCCTGCATGGTTTACGTCGTAGCTTCGGGACTCTTGCTGAGTGGGTGGAAGTCCCCACAGGCATAGTTGCCCAGATTATGGGTCATAAACCCAGTGCTCTTGCAGAAAAACACTACCGCCGCCGTCCACTGGATCTCCTACGAAAGTGGCACGAAAAAATCGAATGGTGGATTCTCGAACAAGCAGAGGTTTATAGCAGCGTTGATATGCGTTGACATACATTGATTAATCATCATGCCACTAAAAAAAATTGACAAACATCGATTCATGATAAAAAATTTATTTGCGACACAGTTTTTTTAGAAAAAACTCGTGTGTTAATTGACAGATAATTATATTTTCAAAAATTATCAGGTCGTTAATAATGATCTTATTTTTCGACTAAAACAATGAAGGAGATAAGTTTAATGAATTTACTAACCATTGATAACATAGCTGATACAATGTTATATGAGGATGAATTTAAACGCGTACAGGAAGCACAAGAATCCATAAGAAAAAGATGGAAACTGGCTCACCCTATGTCGAGAAAAATCAGTGAAAAACGAAATGCTCTTGCATTGAAAAAACTGAGAAAGATTTTGATACTGAATGTTATTATTAATTTCATGGCTGGAAAAAATCAAACATCAAGATCTCATCATAGCACGTCCAAATCAGTTTCTTGTCTGAAATCATCTAGCTCAAATGATGGTGGAGACCCTGACCCCGATAGCAAACATAATATTCCTCACCACTCCCCCTCTCTTATTATATTAGTAACATTAACCCTCGCCATATACATATCTGCCCACATCTCAAACATTGAGGTGGTGCAATGAAAAACATTCCGCCTATCGTAGATATCTCATCAGATGATGCTCCTTTAGTTTCTACAAACAATTTGGCAAAAAGATTAAATTGTAAACCACAAACAATACGAAAGTGGATATGCCAAGATAAATTGCCAGAAGGACTTCCCAGGCCTAAAACACGCAATGGACGCCATCATTGGCGGAAATGCGATATAGATGATTACATAAAAAATTTTTTCTCCACTGACCGTGATGAGCTTTAAGGAGAAATAAATGTCATTATTAGATGATCCTATTGATGAAGAATATCCAATGCACGCATTTCCTAAGCTCATTAGGGATACTCTTTATGAAATACAGAGCATTACACAAGCTCCTTGCCCCTTAATTGGGGCTTCGATACTCGGCGCGATATCTCTTGCTTGTCAAGATAGCATTGATGTCTGTAGATTAACAAACCTTCGCAGCCCCACATCTCTTTTTTTAATGACGATTGCAGAATCGGGAGAAAGAAAAAGCACTGTAGATAAATTGTTGTTAAATCCATTATATCAGTTAGAAGTTAAGCTGTATGAAGAATACACTAAGGCATTCAGAGAGCATAATGACATATTAGAAACGATCCGGAATGAAAGAAAATCATTGATGATGAAGATTAGGTCAGATATTCGTCATGATAGAGATCCATCCATCTCACAAAAACAGTTAGATAGCTTGCTGAAGAAGATACCGCCTGATCCTATCAGATATAAATTAATATTTAACGATGCAACTCCTGCTGCGATAAAAAATTATCTCTGTGGAAAATGGGGCTCTATCGGAATTATGTCCGATGAAGCAGGAATTGTATTCAGTGGGTATACGTTAAATGAGTTACCATTCATCAATAAAATGTGGGATGGGTCTATATTATCTATTGAAAGAAAAAACGCCCCAGAACAGCTTATCCAAGATGCCAGATTAACATTAGCATTAATGGTTCAGCCTGATGTGTTTAAAAAATATAGTACACAAAAAGGAGACTTAGCAAAAGGAAGTGGATTTTTCGCTAGATGCCTGATTTGTCATCCATCGTCAAAACAGGGGCATAGACAGATTAATAACTCCGTCATATCAAAAGAGCATCTAACGCTATTCCACAAAAGATTGATGGATATAGTAAACAAAAGCCTATCCAGGAATAATAAAGATAGGGTTTGTCTATATTTCGCCCCTGATGCAGAAAAAAAGTGGATAAATTTTCATAATAGAATTGAATCAGAAATGGCTTTTATGGAGTCGCTATTTGACTTTAAAGATTACGCATCTAAAATGACCGAAAACATGGCTAGAATTGCAGCCCTGCTCCATTATTTTAGCAATGGCGAGGGAGACATTTCACTTCAAACGGTAGAATCAGCAATATCTATAAGTATTTGGTATTTAAAAAACCATAAGAAAATTTTCGCCACTAATAAAAAAATTGAGATATTTTGTGCAGAACACTACATACTACATCAGTGGATAAAAAAACGTTGCGATAATGACAGATCGTTGTACATACGAAAAAACATCATATTGCAGTATGGGCCTAACCAGTTCAGGAATAGCAACAAAACAAATGAATTACTACGTATATTATATTCAAAAGGGATGATTGAATTTTACAGACGAAGAAATACCGTGCTAGTAAAACCGATAGATATTGTTAACGAAACACTCAACATAGATCAATTAGATTGCCTAACCATCGAATAATAAAAAATGCTAACTACAGAGTAAATATCGAACGGAATTCACATACTGGGGCTATGTTACATCTCAAATTAAGTGTTGGATAGTTAATATTGTCTCTAATCTAAGGTGGTGTTCGTACGAGTACCGACCAAGTACGACTTATGGTGAAGTAGGTATTATTATGCGTATTTACAATAGTGAATTTGGGGATCATGTTACATCATATAGAGAAAAAACCCTTAATGTCATTAACAATGCTGTTACTGAATACTATAGAACATTAGCATTACGAGTGGACCTTCATGATCCAGCGATTCTGGACAATGGTGATACTCTTTCCTGCTTTGCTAATTTTGATCCTGGTACAATGGCAAGATTCGCTAATTCACTAAAAGCGAAACTAATCGCTGATGAAAAACGTAAGCGACAGGAAGGAAAGCGGATCTATTCTAATACACTGCGCTATGCTTGGGTACGAGAGTTTACCCAGAATGGTAAACGTCACTTTCATGTATTCCTTTTTATGAACAAAGACGCTTACTATCATCTCGGTGATTACAATCTGGATGAGGGTACGCTGAGAACCATGATAATAACTGCTTGGTGCAGCGCATTGAGCTTAACACCGGAGGAAGGTCAGCATTTGGTCCATTTTCCGACTAACGGGAAATATATTCTCAATCGGGATGATATTCTTAATGAAATTTATCCCGGTGATTTACTGAATCGGATTAACTATCTCACGAAAGTTAAAAGTAAGGTTTTCGGTGATGGCGATCGTAATTTTGGTTGTAGTCTAAGTTAATTTATTTTTACAGCACCGGCCTTTCTTATGCAAGAAAGGCCAAACTAAAGTGGGTATCGATTTAGCCGACGAATTCATCTGTTGAGGTTTGCCTCTCAGAAGAAAAAATAGTATCCAGAACTTCTGGTAGAGTGCAATAATTTCTCAAGTGCTGCTCGAAGTGGAGAAAACACTTCATGTTTCACAGGAAATTTACCACAATCCTTCCAACACTCAGTAAGTAAATGAGGTTCAATCGTGACAGGTAGGAAATAGTTACCTTTCCCCTAGTCCAAGGCCCCTCACTTCTGAAGTTGCTTACGATAATCTTGCTGAATATTACTGGCATAACTAGCTAGAAAAGGGAAACTCACCGCTTCCCTTCATGATTGACCTCAAATCGTCCAGCTATTTGAAACCACTTCAGCCTGTTTCAGTATCAGATCGACAGCATCAGGTGTTCTATCTGGCGGATACTTATATTTGCGTAGCGTCTGGCGTACAAGAATACGCAGTCGAGCCCGTACACTTTCGCGCACCTGCCAGTCTACCGTTGTGGATTGGCGTAATTTTAGCGTAACTTCGATCGCCAGCTTCTTAAGGACATCATCTCCTAGCTCCCGTACTGCGCTTTCGTTTTCCGCCAGCGCATCGTAGAACGCGATTTCGTCCGGGTTCAGCCCCAATGCTTCATCACGCGCCATTGCTTCCTGAAACTCTTTTGCCATCTGGATCAGTTCTTCAATCACCTGCGCAGTTTCAATGGCTCGGTTATTGTATTTGAGCAGTACGGCTTTCAGGCGATCTGAATATTTCTTCTCCTGTACCACATTGTTTTTGGTGCGGGCATGAATGCCGTCGTTCAGCAGTTTCTCCAGCAATTCAACGGCCAGATTACGCTGTGGCATTTCACGTACTTCTTCTAGAAATTCGTCTGATAACAATCCGATATTTGGTTTATCCAACCCAGCCAGCGCAAATACATCATCTACGCCTGTCGCAATAATGGCGTTATCGAGGATCTTACCGAGCAGTGTATTTTTCTCTGACTGACTGAATTTTTTATCGGTTGTTGTCAGCTTGATAATCGCCACTTTTACTGCCGACAGAAACGCGATCTCTTTTTGCAATGGTTTGGCTTCATCAAGCGTACTGCATAGCGACCACGCTTTGTTCATCGCCAGCACCACATCGAAAAAGCGTTTTTTGCCATCATCGAGGCCCAACACATAATCCGCTGCTTTGAGTAAAAAACGTTGAGGCACCTCTTCAAAACCAGTGTAATCGAACCCGGATGCCGTTGGTGTTTTAGCAAACATGCCGTGAATCACATCCAGTTTTTCAAGCAGAACGGCGAACGCTTCATGAGCATCGACGGTGGTCTGCCCTTTACCTTTTGAATCGGTATAGGTTTTTAACGCCTGTTTCAGCTCATTGGCGATACCGATGTAATCTACCACTAAACCGCCCGGTTTATCTTTGAAGACGCGGTTGACGCGGGCAATAGCTTGCATCAGGTTATGCCCACGCATCGGTTTGTCGATATACATGGTATGGCAGCAGGGAGCATCAAACCCAGTGAGCCACATATCACGCACAATCACCAGCTTCAGCGGATCGTTGAGATCTTTAAAGCGCGCTTCAAGGCGTTTTTTGGTCTGCTTATTATAGATGTGCGACTGGAGATGTTTTTTGTCGGCGGCAGAGCCGGTCATGATGATTTTTATTTCACCTTGTTCGACGTCTTTGCTGTGCCATTGAGGGCGTAGTGCGACTAAGGCATCATATAGCTTTACGCATATTTCACGGCTCATGGCCACAATCATCGCTTTGCCATTCATTGTGGCATTACGTGCCTCAAAATGCTGAACCAGATCAGCTGCCACCTGATTGATACGAGGTTCAGAACCGACCAGTTTTTCCAGGCGGCTCCAGTCACTTTTGGTTTTCTCTTTTTGCGCAACCTCTTCATCTTCAACTAACTCATCCACTTGATTAGATAATGTTTCCAGCTCTTCATGGTTGAGGTCGAGTTTTGCCAAGCGCGATTCATAGTAGATAGGCACGGTGGCGCCATCTTCTACCGCATCCTGAATATCGTAGATCGAGACATAATCACCAAATACCGCGCGGGTGTCTTTATCTTCGGAAGAAATAGGGGTTCCGGTAAAGCCCATAAATGACGCATTGGGTAATGCATCGCGCATATGTTTGGCGTAACCGTATTTATAAGCGCCTGTTTCTCGGTTCAACGTGGCGCTAAGACCATACTGACTGCGGTGCGCCTCATCGGAAATGACGACGATATTGCTGCGTAGGTTGAGCGACGGGTGTGCCTGTTCGTTGTCCAGCGGGGCAAATTTTTGCACGGTGGTAAAAATAATCCCGCCTGATTCACGGGCATTGAGCATCTCGCGCAACTGGCCGCGGTCGTTCGCCTGCAATGGCTCCTGCTTCAGTAGATCCTGTGCCTGGCAGAAGGTGGCAAACAATTGGCCGTCGAGATCGTTACGGTCGGTCACCACCACAATGGTGGGGTTGTTCATCTCAGCCTGTTGCAGCAGTTTACCGGCGTAACAGCACATTGAAATGCTTTTACCGGAACCTTGCGTGTGCCATACCACGCCCGCTTTTTTACTACCCGGTGTGATGTTGCTACGCAGTGACAAGTGTTTACCGGTAGAGGCCACAATCGTTGCCGCCACTGCTTCGCGCACCGCGTGGAACTGATGATAGGCGGCAATTTTTTTAATGAGTCGATTGCCGTCGGTTTCAAACAGGATGAAGTAGTGAATGTAGTCGAGCAGCAGTTCACGGTTAAAGAACCCTTTCACCACCGTTTCAAGCTGCCACTCAAACAGCGGCTTATCGTCTTCATTAGACAGCGTTTTCCACGGCAGGAAACGCTCTTCGTTCGCGGTGAGAGAACCGATACGGGCATTGTAGCCATCGCTGATCACCAGCGCTTCATTGCAGATAAACAGATCACTGAGTTCGTTTTTGTAGGTCTGCAACTGATTAAATGCGGTCCAGATATCGGCATTAGCATCAATCGGGCTTTTCAGTTCAATGACAGCTACGGGCAGACCGTTGATATAAGCGATGACATCGGGGCGACGAACCTGCTTCGCTCCCTGTATGGCGACCTGATTCACCACTGTGAAGCGGTTATTCTTCGCGTAGTTGAAATCCATCAGCAGGGCTTTATCGTGGATAATCTTATCGCCCTGCTTGTACTGCACCGGTACGCCATCAAGCAGCAGGTGGTGAAAGGCTTTGTTACTGACGACCAGATCCGGGCTTTGCGCACGAGCGATACGCAGTATCACCTCCTCCAGCACGGCAAACGGGAGATGTGGGTTAATCTTTTGCAACTGCTCCAGTAATACCGGGCGCAAAAAAACATCATGGAATGAAGTACGCAGCGGATGGTTGCCATCTGGCGCAATATCCGGCCCGTGCAGTACTTCCCAGCCCAGTTCAGCAAACCACTTTAAGCTCTGCTGTTCTAAATCGTCTTCGCTCAGCATCAGGCTTCCCCTGTCTCAAGTTCTTCCGTATCTTCCGGCGCGTTTGAAATTGCTTTGAGCGCTATATTCAGCGGGGTAATAAAGGGATCGAGTGCTTTTTCAAACGCCGTCAGGTTGACTAACAACCAGTCGATCATCTCAGGCCAATTGCTCTCATCAAGGCTAGTCGCAAACGTGGCGAAAGAGATACGGCATGATTTTTTACCTGGTAACGACTCCCACTTAAGCGCATGGCCGAAAGTGCTCTCAATCATCTCTTTACGCTCATATAGCCAATTAAAAGCAAAGGTGTTGCTCTCCGCTGAGGCTTTGGCGATCCACAACTCAACGCGAATCTCTTTTTTGCTGAAAATCAAGTTATACGAGACTGCGCTAATACCAGAGCCAGCACTGAGCCAGTGGTCAGTGGACGGGCTTATGTTGTTATACAACGTACAAGTGCTGGCTTTCAGGCGTTCCAGCATTTTGGTCCAAAAGGCTTTACGCAGCTGATGCCGGGTTTTCAGTTCGCCGCTGGCTGATTGTTCTTCAGCCTCTTTCTGTGCCATGCCGATCATGTAGGATTCCGCTTCCGGTGTTGGGATCACTTGACGGATATCGACAAACACCTCGTCATTAAATTTATACGGTTTGACCTTAAAGCATTGCACCCGCAGACCAAACTGCATCAGCCACAGGGCGGTATTGGTCACTTCCTTACGGAAGCTGGCTGCCACCATCATCACTCGCTGGGTGCGGCTCTGATTGATTTGCACTTCGTCCAGACTTTCACACTCCAGAAATTCCGCCATCACCTCGGCTGCCGGGCGTGTTTCTTCCGGTTCATATTTATCGAGGTAGCGTTGAAAGATTTCCAGGATTTGATCTTTACGCAGATTAGCGCAATAGCCCGCGTATTTTAGCGCCTGCCAGATGACGTCGCGCCCGGAGTCATCAAGTTTATTTTCGATAATTACCAGATTGCGCTGTTTATCGATCGCCAGCAGGTCAAGACGCTCTTTGGTGTTGTCAAAGCCCGCGAACTCTTTTTGAATAATCAGCAGTTCATCGTCGTTATCGCGGGTTAGGGCCTGCGGGTTTTTCGCCAGCCATTCTTGTAAATGATAGCGCTCAGTAAAACCAAGACTGCTGAAAGAGACTTCTTGCAGCGAGTGCAGGCTGTTGGTTGGCGTATCGATTTTATACATGCTCCACCTCGCTGACTGCCTGTTTGGCTTCCGGCAGGGTGATTTCGCCGGAAAGGAGTTTGGGGAGGAGGGTGTCGCGAAGTTGGGTTAGCGTTTTATTCTGTATATTGTTTATTTCAATGAATGAATAATACTTACCAACTGCCTTTGAAAAAGCATTAGCAATCTTCTTATCAGGGCAAATACATTGCCACCCCATAATCGCTGTTTTATCACCACGAGGCATTTTCACTCCCTTAGATGTCAGCATCATGAAATCAAAGAATGACTCTTGATAAAGAAGGTTGTAAATATACTCCACAGTTACAGTATCTTGTGCTTCAAAGGCTAATACATCTGCCGAACGGCCGCCGCTATAACGAGCTAACCAAATCTTTTTAAAATAAGGGCGAATATTGGAAATCAGAACATGTCCATTTCTAAAACTTGGAACGCTATTTACTGATGGTAAGGAAGTTGCTGTAGAAATTCCAGCTCGGTTTTCCAGCATATTTTCAGTAGACACATATGTTTCAGGTGTTAGAGAGGAAATATCTACTTTCCCGTTGGCAAAAATGGCAATGTTACTCAATGCTCCAAGACTCCATCCTTCTGGAATCTCTCCCAACTCACTCTCCTGCATCGCAGACGGAAACAGTTCTGCCGTGGTTTTTAACTCGGCATATTGCTCAGGATGTTCACGCTCAAAAACCATCAATGCATCAGCATTTTTACCAGAAATCGCCGTCATAGCCGCAAGCGTTGCTTCTTCTTGTGAACCGCCTATTTCTAGTACCGCCATTTTGGCTTTTACCGGTTCAAAATCGACAAACCAGCTTTTGAATAGGGCTTGCGCCATTTGTTCGAGGGTTTGGTTTACTCGATCATTGTTTTTAATTTTCTTATCTAAAGACTGTAAGCACTTTGCTGCCCATTTTTGATATTTTAACGCGGGAATATTTAATACAACTTTCCGTAATTCACTCTGTTTAATCCCTTTAACCGTCGTGCCAGTTGCTCTTGCATTAAGTTGATTCTGTACTGATGAACTCTGCAACAAATAAAGCAGATAATCATTATGAAGAAGTCCTTTCTTACCTCTCAAAGTGACAATTCGCTGAGCTAAGGCTACTTTTTCGTTCGAAAGTTGAGCGACTTCTCCTAAAGGGGCCTCGGTCGTTAACACTACATCCCCAACTTTTGGTAGCCCTCGAACCATCCAGCTATGATAATTATCAACAGGAATAAATTCGGTTGGCTTTAAAATTGAACCACCTTTGACAATTTTCGCAGTAATTAGAGGTATGCCAAAAGAGCTTTTTTTGGGAGTTTTTCCTCTGTAATCAATGATTGCATCCATTGCATCATCAATTACCAATTGTTGAAAATCAAAACTCATAACCCAGCCCCCCCAGATTAACCTTAATCTGCGCTTCCAGTTTGGCACTTTCTTCCATTTGCTCTTTAAGCTGCGCCGTCAGTCGCTCCATCTTCTCGGCAAACGGCTCATCGTCTTCGTCCTGCTCGGTAGCACCGACATAGCGCCCAGGAGTCAGTACAAAGTCATTTTTCTGAATATCTTCCAGCGTTGCAGAGAAGCAGAATCCTGCTTGGTCTTCATACTCTTTGTCTGCCTGCCAGGCGTGGAAGGTATCGGCAATTTGGGCGATATCCTCACGGGTGAAATCACGCAGCACGCGATCTTTCATAAAGCCAATTTGGCGCGCATCGATAAACAGCACTTCACCTTTGCGATGGGCTTTACCGTTGCCGCCAGATTTATCTTTGGTCAGCAGCCAGATACATGCTGGGATTGGGGTGTTGGTAAACAGCTGACCCGGTAGCGCCACCATACACTCCACCAGATCGGCTTCGATCAGCTTACGGCGGATCTCACCTTCGTTGTTGGTGTTAGAGCTCATCGAGCCGTTGGCCAAAAGCAGTGCCATCGAGCCTTTCGGTGCCAGATGGTGGATCATGTGCTGCATCCAGGCAAAGTTGGCATTGCCCTGCGGCGGTGTGCCGTATTTCCAGCGCACGTCCTCTTTCAGTTTATCGTTCCACCACTCTTTCATATTGAACGGTGGGTTGGCCATTACGAAGTCGGCACGCAGGTCCGGGTGCTGATCGTCCAGCAGCGTATCGGCGTTTTTTGTACCGAAGTTAAAGTCGATGCCACGGATCGCCATGTTCATCGCTGCCAGTTTCCAGGTTGTCGGGTTCGACTCCTGACCGTAGACGGAAATATTGCGTTTCTGTTCGGCAGCGTTGTAATTCTTTTCGCCTGCGTGCTCATCAATAAAACGATCGCTGGAAACAAAGAATCCGCCGGAGCCCATCGCTGGGTCATACACACGCCCGTTGTACGGCTGTAGCATTTCGACAATCAGGGTCACGATGCTTTTGGGCGTGTAGTACTGGCCACCTTGCTTGCCTTCCGCCAGTGCGAATTGGCCGAGGAAGTATTCGTAAACGTGACCGAGAATATCTTTGCTCTTTAAGTTGAGCTTCTCGCCGTTGTATTCCGGGTTGCTAAAGTTGGCGTCAGAGAAGGTGTTAATCAGCCCAGTCAGCACCTCGTTACCCAGTTGGTAGTGGCTGATGCGGTTTAGAATGTCTTTTAGTTTCGGGTTGGTTTTTTCAATTTCATCCAATGCGTTATCCACCAGCCAGGAGACTGAACGCAGTTTGACGTCCTGCCCGGTGTTTTCATCCACCCATAGCACCGTACCGGGCGGTAGCATGGCTTTGTTTTTCAGTGTTTCCCAACGCGCGGCTTTGGGCACCCAGAAGATGTTTTTCTCGGTATAGTAATCTTCGACTTCTAGCTCGTCCTGAATAGCCTGTGCGTATTCTTCGTCGGAGTTGTAGTCGTCACGCGACATGGCATAGATGTTGTCTGGATTGCCGACATCGCTGAACAGGGCCATCAGTTCCTGGTGGCGCGCCTCGAAGGCATCAGAAACATATTTCAGGAAGATCAGGCCCAGCACCACATGCTTGTAGTTGGCGGCATCCATATTGGCGCGCAGCTTGTCGGCAGCTTTCCAAAATTTGTTATCCAGCTCATTAAGAAACTGTTGTTCAGCGTTGTTCATGAAAATCCTCGGGGTAGATCGCAGCGAAAGAGCAACCATGCCATATCGCAAATTCAGTTTTGGAATGCATTGCGCAAAATGATAACCGGAACGGATACGATTACAAACGACACCGAGTGAAGAAGTTTGCTTTTGAAGGGTAAAAAAGAGGAAACTAGATCACCGTCTCGCTTGTTTATCCTACTTTTATCATTCATTCCTTGAACGGCAGGAGCCATTTAGGGCTCGCGATGCGGTAACGACCATTGCAGCGTATAAATTTTGATTAAAGGTAATCAGAATGTTGTCGATGGTAACTCTGATCACAGATTAATATATTAAACGGATAAAACAATGTCCTGGCTTAATTCCCTCTTAGTGACACTTACGTCTGTGGAGCCCCACAAGGTGCCTGTCACTGTTATCGGTCTCGTTAGCTTTGCAGTCGTTTGCTTTATTTTCTTTTATTTGATCAGAGCCATTAGAATTGTGAATGGCCTTAAAAAATACACACAATCAATTATCAGCGTTGAAAACAATGCTCCAGAGGCCCAGCTTGAACATCTTAAGAACCTGTTTCAGCGGCCTGGACTCAGGCACGCGTGGAATGAGTTCGAAGAGTCGTTGCACCCGCAGCGTGAACTGAGTAACGGGGAAGAAAAAATCCTCCGTATTCGCGCCACTGCACCGAGTGCCAGTTTCTTCTCGGATCAACAATTGATCGATATTCCTTTAAACACCGAATTCTTCAAACACCTGCCCGGAATTCTGACCGGTGTGGGGATTATCGGCACCTTCTATGGTCTGATGATTGGTCTCAACCACTTCGATCCCAGCACACCAGAACAGGTCACCAGTAGCGTCAATAATCTGCTGCACGATGTGCTGTATGCTTTCCTGGGGTCTGCGTTCGCTATTTTTGCCTCCATTCTTGTCACCTGGTTGGAAAAGCTATCTATCGCCAAGTGCTACAAATATCTGGAAAAATTCACTGCTGCTCTGGACTCTCTTTATGACAGCGGCGTTGGCGAGGAATACCTTGCCTCATTGGTAAAATCCAGTAATGAAAGCGCGACTCAGGCACGTCATCTGAAAGAGAGCCTGGTTACCGATCTCCGCGATATGTTGCTGCAACTAACCGAAAACCAGAAAGTTGAAAATGAGCGTCTGGCCAATACATTAAGCACCACTTACCGCGAATCTGGCGCACAATTTGCCGAGCAAGTCAGTGGTGCGATTGAAAACAGTCTGAAGTCGCCTCTGGATAAAATTGCCGGTGCCGTCCAGACAGCCAGCGGCGATCAAAGCGGTATGGTGCAGAACATGCTCCAGGATGTGCTGACAGCATTTATGGCGAAACTCGACACCACTTTTGGCCAGCAGTTCACTAATCTTAATGAAATGATGGGGCAAACTGTTGGCGCGATTCAGACAATGCAAAACGGTTTCGCCACGTTATTACAGGACATGCGTCAGGTGAGCGATGATTCCCGCCAAGGCAGTGCACAACTTATCGAGCAACTGCTATCAGAGATGAAATCTGGTCAGCAAGCGATGCAGGCTGGTATGAATGACATGCTCACCAGCCTTCAGGCTTCAGTGGCTAAGATTGGCGCGGAAGGTGAAGGGGCCGGTGAGCGTATGGCTCATCAACTGGAGAAAATGTTCGCCGATAGCGAAGCGCGAGAAAAAGCACAGGCAGAGCATATGGCCGCCTTTATTGAAGCCATCCAAAACTCGGTGCAGCAGGGACAGAGTGCCACAATGGAAAAAATGGCGGCCTCTGTCGAGGCGCTTGGTGAACAGTTGGGTAGCTTGTTTGGGCAGATCGATAAGGGTCAGCAACAGATTTCAGCGAATCAGCAAGCGAATCAACAGTCCTTGCACGAACAGACACAGCGAGTGATGAGTGAGGTAGACGATCAGATTAAACAACTGATCGAAACTGTTGCCAGTCAACATCAGGGAACGACTGAAACACTGCGCCTATTTGCGGAACAAACCAACCGACAGATTCAGGATATGCAAAATGGCGCGGACAAAATGCGTGTTGCAGCTGAACGCTTTGAACACGCAGGCGATCGGGTATCGGAAGCAAATCACCTCACTGCTGATGTACTGAATAAAGCGCAATCGGCGGGCTCATCGCTCTCTCTTGCCACCAGCGAACTCACCTCTGTAGTGGCCGATTATCGTAACAATCGGGAAGCCGTTAGCAAATCCATTGCCATGCTGGAATTACTCGCCGCTAATACGCAGTCTGAACAAACCACACGTAACCAATTTATCGCCGATCTTAAACAGCACGGTGAACGCTTGCAGGGCTATAACCGGGAAGCACAGGCTTTTATGGAAAATGTCAGTAACGTGCTTGGGAAAGGGTTTGAAGACTTCTCTGAAGGTGTTTCACGTAGCCTGGATAAAACACTGGGTAAACTTGATGTAGAAATGGCGAAAGCGTCCAATCTGCTCGCCGGTTCTGTTGAACAGATTGGAGAAAGCGTCAGCGAGCTTGACGATGTTCTGTCACGCGTGCGTGCCTGAGGGGTGACTGCTGATGTTTGGAAACGCATTTGGCGTTAAAAAACGCCGCAGCGATGAGGCGGAGAAACCATTCTGGATTTCCTATGCCGACCTGATGACGGCTATGATGGTGTTATTTCTGGTCGTTATGGTGGCGTCGCTGAGCTCTGTTACACAGCGCATTCAACGTGTGGAGCAGGGGGAAAAAACAAGGGGGCAGGATATATCCAAATTGTGTGAGCGCTTGGAATTGCATGCCCGCAACGTGAATAAAACTATTGTTGTAGATTGCCACGATAACCGTATCAGTTTTGGCGAAGCCGGGCGTTTCGATCACAACCGTTTTTTCCTGAACGCTGAAGGGCAAAAAGCACTGCAGGATGTTGTTCCGCTGGTGCTGGAAGCTGCCGACAGTGAAGAGGGCAAAAAGTGGTTTAAGCAAATCGTCATTGAAGGGTTTACCGACACTGATGGCTCATATCTGTATAACTTACATCTCTCCCTACAGCGCTCTGAATGGGTGATGTGTAGTCTGCTTGATAGCCGCAGCCCACTGCAAAAAGGTCTTTCTGCAGAACAACAGATCCAAATCCGTAAGCTTTTCCTTGCGGGTGGCGTCTCCTTCAATAATGCCAAGGAAAGCAAAGAAGCTAGTCGTCGCGTCGAGTTACGTATGCAGTTCTTCGGGCTTAAAGATAAACGTAATGGGGCTGATGAGGTAGATTTCCCGCTTGTGGTTAATAAAGAAGTTTGTCAGTTGGTAATGCCCTAATGACGCCGGCACTCAATTCTCTTTCTCAACGTATTGCCGATAGGCTTTCTTCCAGTCAACGGGATGACCATTATCTACGTAATGATTTCCATACGTTGGCTTCCGTTGCCCACGATATGGAAAAACGGTTTGATAAGGCAGAAAGCATTCCCTTACCGCCACAAGAAATGCGTCTGGCGGCTCTGCGTCGCCTTCGTCTTGCGGAAGAACTATCGGAACGAGAATGGCGGATGGTATTTTATGGTCTTGCCGATAACGATCCGTCATATCCTGACCAGCCAATCCTGCTGGAGGATGATGTATTTTTTCCTGAGGTCGACAACGCTATCAAGAAGCGGTTGGAATCTAATGCGTTAAAACGCAAGGATTGGGCGGCACTTTGTTCAAGCTATTTTGCTTACCAGCATGAATCACCCGAGACAAACCCGCACTGGTGCGTATTGCGGGGGCATATCGCCCGGGGTTACTTCGTGGTGAAAGCCGCGATACGACGAGAAAAATCATGGATGAAAACCATTGAGTTTTATCATGACATTTTTACCCCACAAGCTGGAGGCGTGATATCCAGGCAGTTACTTGCGGGTGAAAGCAATTCACTTTCAGCATTAGAGAAAATTGCGCAAATCCCCGATAGCAGCTGGTTGTGGAAACGTATTTTTACGGTGCTTTTAGCACAACTGGATACTCTTGACGCTCCCCAGTTTCTGGAAAAAATCAGCTGGTTATTGGGTTTGGCTGCACAGTGGGTACGTTTTCGTGATGACATCATGGCTGCGACCCTGACTCGCTATTATCATTCCATTTATCGCGATCAGGCACATTCAGCGCTGAAGCAGGCTGCGCTGGAATACTGGGATAATCCCCAACTGAAAAGCCAGCAAAATAAGTGGCACCGGTATGTCGCCGAGCCGGTCGCTGCGATGGTGCGGGGATGGCTGGCAAAACAAGACCTGACACATTTCTTTGAACTCTTGCGCGGTAATGGCGATGTCGATCAAGCACGATTGCACTACTGGCTCCGTTTCGCCAATCAGATGGGATTTACTCGTATCGTCATGGGGACTGATGCCCGACAAGATCGTGGTAGCGACTTTGTGAAATTCCGCGACGAGAATAAGGGACGACTCAGCTACTTACGAGGTGGACGTAGCTTTGATAACGCTATGATTATGCAGATCAACGATTATCTGTTCGTTGAGTTTTCCGGGACAGGAAATGCGATGTACGCCTATAGAATAGGTCACGCGCCATTTAATCCCGAATCACGCACGCTGGATATTAACATTCATCTAAAAGACCAAGGGCGCTGCGTACTCAGAATGCCTCATGCACCTCGTGCTGAGGGGTATAACAAAGTACGGATAACGGGTTGGATGTTGAAATACGACGACGAGCTGCGTAAGTTGGGTATTCGGTGGATGGCGGAAGAACCCGTTAAGTTTGTCGATAAGAAAACAGACTCTCCTGCCTCTCTGTCTGCCATTAAAATCATCAATCCGTTGCGTGATACGGCCATTCAGCGTCTGGTTGAAGGGACTTCATGTGTCGTCAGCGATAATCGACAAAAAGGTGGCGTGCTGTCCGTACAACTCAATACACCTGACGACACCCTAGAAAGGGAGTTGTTACGACTAGGCTTTGCGCCTGTGGCTAAAGAACCGCATCGTTACTGGATCAAATAATGCTGAAACGCCTGCTAAGTAAACTGACGGGAAACCGTCAGCAGATAGAACGCCACCTAAAGAATAAATACCAGGTTGAAGAAAACGGACTCAACTTTCCGCTATCGCTGGTTGATGATTCGCAGCTTTGGGCATTGGCGTCCTGGCTAGAACAATTGGCTGAAGAAGACTATCTGATATCACTTACAGACCGGTGGTTGTTGAGTTGGGATGCATTGTATCGCCTGCTGGAGGATGAGGAACATGCCAGCAGCCTGCCTCTTATCGGTGTACCTGAGATACTGCCTTTACGCGCAAGCCTGAGTTCACGTGGTGCATTAAGTGACCGTGATTTTCGCATCTGGATTGCTGAATGGGTCACGCTTCCAGCCCGCAAGCCGATCCGTTTCAGTCGTACCGGTGCCATTTTAACCCATGAAAACCAGCAACATTTGGTATCGCGGGAAAATTGGGCACTCTTACAGGCAACTGAACAACTCAGCGCACAGCAAGATCAGACCCCAGGAGAAACCACTAACCAACTGGGATGGGCCGCTATCCGCAAATGTGCAAAACAAGCCGCAGCAAAATTTGATGATTATTTAGAAAAAACACATGTCGTCAAACCAACTTCATTGTCATTACGTCTGCGTAAATCAACGGTTGCTGATACTGCTGTTATCGAAATTGAGCCCCATTTCGAGGACCAGCCAGCTAACTGGCTAGGCAGTTTTGACAAGAATTCGCAGGTTCATGATAGCTATCGTATCCCTGGTGAGAATGGCGAACTTAGCCACGTCATCATCCCTCCCGAAGTGAAAGAAGTCCTAAACTCAATACATTCGATCCCTGGTCGTCGAGTGGCCGGAAGCGAAGCGCTTTCTTTTGTTCGTAATCCCTATACATTTTTGGGCGAAGATGCCGCCAATGTTATTGCCCCCGAGGAACATGAGCAGGCGTTGTTTGATGCCAGGATTTTCTTCCATCATTTCAGGTTGATACCCCAACAGAATGCTGAGAATAAGATCGAGGAAGTGACGCTAGTACTTGAACCAGTTTCACCTGTTCCCCAGCCAGCGGTCACTTTTGTGTTCTCAGCCCCCTGGCAGCTTGAAAAATTTATACAGCAACTCGGTATTAGCGTTGTAGCACAGATGCCTGCAGGCTCCTGGCAAGGTTACGAACTTGAGTTAAGCCAGTTCACTGAACAACAGTGGCTCGATTGTCAGGCTCTACTTACACGCTGGCAGCAAGAAATTGAAGGAAAAGAATTTAGCGATGTGCTGGATATTGGGAAGTATGGCGATCGGGTGATTGGCATTGGTGAATTTGAAAAAATCTCCTCTCCCTGGCTGACCAAGGCGCAAAGTGAAAACTGGCTTCCAGATGACATCGATTTCTCCGCATTTTCAGTCGAAACACTGGCTGGCTGGCAACCTGAAAATCTTCACCATTTCGGTGAACTTCAGGAGAGCATTGCTCAGGCAGAAGCTGCAGGTGAAACACATATCACTACACCATGGAATGACAGCGAATTACTGCTGGATGCAGCTAAGACCTTCAGTAAGAACTGGGAAAAACAGCAGAGCGCTGAAAATGAATCTCAAGATAAAGTTGTCGATAAAGCGGTCCGAGCTGTACTCAAAATTGAGCAGAATATTGAAGAAGCGGCCTACATCAAACAGCGCCGCGATTCACTCCTCAATGCGCGTCATGCAGAACCTGAAATCCCTCTGAGTCTGAAAGAACATATCCGACTCAAAGATCATCAACGTGAAGGCGTTGCCTGGCTCCAGCAACTTTTCCTTAGTTCACCTGAGGAAACTGCGGGTTGCCTGTTGGCGGATGATATGGGGCTGGGGAAAACGCTGCAAATTTTGAGCTTCTTGGTCTGGTTTATTGAAAAATTTCCGCAGGAACCGCCAAGCCTTATTGTTGCCCCTGTCTCTCTTTTAGATAACTGGGAACGTGAGCTGGACAACTTCTTCTACACTGCGGGTATTCCAGTGTTGAAATTGTATGGCGAGACGATTAAAGCGGTGAAATACCCCAAACAGGCTATTCCTGCTCATCTGCAGTTTCAGGGGATCAAAAATCTGCTTAAACCTGGCTGGCAAGGTGAGGCGAAAATCATTCTGACGACTTACGAAACGCTTCGCGATCAAGAGTTTTCTCTGGCGCGCCAGCCATGGTCCATTATGGTGTGCGATGAGGCACAAAAAATAAAAAATCCAGCCGCGTTAATCACACATGCTGCCAACGCGGTACAAGCAAGGTTTAAAGTGGCGTGTACCGGTACGCCCGTCGAAAACACACTTGTTGACCTGTGGAGCTTATTTGATTTTGCCCAGCCAGGATTATTAGGGGCACTAAATGAATTTGGTAAACATTATGTTCGTCCTATTGAGAACGACGCTGGCCGCGATACGGAACGACTGGAACGTTTGCGGGCACTGATAGAACCCCAGACTTTACGCCGAACCAAAGAAGAGGTTGCGCGGGATTTGCCTCAGAAAATTGAAGTAGAAAACTGCAAACAATTGACGTTGTCCGGCGTGCAAAAACAGCTCTACCTTTCGTCTGTTGCAAATTGGCAACAGCAGCAAGCATTGAGCGAAGGAATGCAGCAGGCCGGAGCAGGTATGTTAGGTTTGTTACACCGACTGAAACTCATTTGCGCACACCCTGCAGTAGTTAATCCAGAGCCACGTTTTCGTGATAACTCACCTAAGCTTAACTGGCTGTTGAAAATACTCGAAGAAATAAAGCATACCACGGAAGATAAGGTCATTATTTTTACTGAACTTCGAGACTTACAGCGTGAACTTCAACATGCAATCTATCAGAAGTTTGGTTTCCGTACAGTCATTATTAACGGCGATACCAGCACTAAAAGTAGTAGCCAGAATAGTCGTCAGCGGCTGATCGATGATTTTCAGTCTCAGTCAGGTTTTGGAGTGATTATTCTTTCTACGGTTGCAGTTGGATTCGGTGTTAACGTCCAGAAAGCCAATCATGTTATTCATTTCACTCGTTGCTGGAACCCAGCCAAAGAAGATCAGGCAACAGACCGGGCGTACCGAATTGGACAAACTAAAGACGTGTATGTCTATTATCCGACGGTGAGAGACACTGAAATAACCACATTTGAGGAAACTCTGGATGACCTTCTGCAGCGTCGACGTGCATTGGCCAGAGATATGCTCTGCGCTACGCCTGACTTGAGTGGTGCAGATTTTGAAGTCCTTTTGAAAGGGGCGTAGATGTTTAAATTGCGTTATTACCCCTGTCGGCTTCGATTCTATGCTGAAGCCAAATGTAAGATCATATTCAACGATGTGTCGTTGTTGAGACAACAGCTTCGCTAGGGAACCTGTTCCAGGAGTAAGCGTCCAGTCAGCACCGTCTGGTTTACTGCATCAGGTTCTGTAATTTAGGTGTCCACTTAATTTTTGCAGGTG
>NZ_JAGFPF010000530.1:0-1254 GCF_025962695.1 Candidatus Symbiopectobacterium sp. NZEC135
CACGCAGATTCTTGTTCCGTTGAATTCTGTTAGTTTCATGGGAAGCGTCATGTCCGTTATGATTGCTATAGCACCCGTTAGGACATCCGAGCGTAGTCATTTGATTGGTTTTTATTAGGTGACTGACTGATTTTGATGGCCTACAGGATTCGAATTGGCTATTCATTACATTGAATTTAAATGAATAAATCGTGTTCGATAAATTTTATACCAACATTTATACCAACATGTCGTTTTGTGTCGACGTTAAGGTGTTGCAGGAGTGAAGCGATAGCACATAAGTGTCAGTTGTCGTCTCTGGTCTGTGCGTCTGGTTGCTCTCGTTCCGGTATGAAATCATGTGTTATCTTTTCACCGTCAAACCAGCTATCCCAGGTCTTCTGATTCTGGGAATTGAGCTCAGATGAATCAGTTTGTGGTTCGAAGGCGTTTAAATGTTCGGTAATCCAATTCACGGCTATCTTCCATTCGTTAGTGGAAATCCACCCGACGTGATTGAGGCTGCACTGGCCCATGTGGATAAAAACGAGGTGCGCCGCGCCTATAACCGCAGCGACTATCTGGAACAACTCCGCCCCTTGATGCAATGGTGGGCTGATTTTGTGAAGGCGGCAGATAGGGGGAGCCTTTTAGAGGGCGACAGCATGTTTGTTCGATTGAAGCATGAATGAAAAGGGTTGTGCTCAGCCTTTGCACATAGTGCAGAGGCCGCCTCTGGGCGGTAAAAGATGCGCCAGTAGAATGCGTATCAATGGCCGAATTTAGCCAAGTCCTCTTTAGAGAGCTCCGTCATTTCCATGATAGTGGCGAAATCCATTCCTTTTTGCAGCATGGCTCTGGCTATTTTCAACGTTGCTTCGCGCTCACCTTTCTCGATACCTTGCTCAATACCTTTTTCAATACCTTTCTGTTCCAACTGTTCCGCTATGGTCATCAGTTCATCTCCATGTTGCGGCACACGTTGTGCCAGTTGCCTTACATAAGCTTCAGCATTTGATGTGTTGCCTGCCTGTACCATGTAATTTATCAGCGATATGACCTGTTGTCTGGTCATGTTAGTCGTCAGCATAATCGTTACCAGCCGGTCCATCAAGTCAGACAAATCTCGTTCGCGAATGTGCTTTTGTATCAGTGTCAACGCAGCCATACTGCGATGCTGCATAATGTCCTCATCGGGAATGATCGTCACATCAACCAGCGAGAAATCTTCACTGTAGAGCTGCCTGGCTAAAGCCGGATCGTCGAACAGTTGTA
>NZ_JAGFPF010000531.1:0-1253 GCF_025962695.1 Candidatus Symbiopectobacterium sp. NZEC135
TCGTGCGCCTGATTGCCGGCCGGGTCCGTGGCGGTGGCTTTGGCTTCCACCTTGCCTTCCGCCAGGCTGCTCAGATCGGCGCTGGTGCTCCACTTGCCGTCCACTACCGATACGTTCTTGACCTCAACGGTTTTGCCGTTGACGTCGGTAAACACCAGATCCACGGTCTTCTCACTGCTGGTGCCGCTCACTGGCGTCGCCGTCGACTCGCTGGTATTGATAAAGCCGTCATCACCGGCAAAGTGCTCGATATCGACGCTCGGTCCGGTGACGTCCAGCGTCGAGTTGGCGGTGTCGTGCGCCTGATTACCCGCCGGGTCCGTCGCCGTGGCTTTGGCTTCCACCTTGCCTTCCGCCAGACTGCTCAGATCGGCGCTGGTACTCCATTTTCCGTCTACCACGGTCACACCAGTTACCGTGACAACCTTGCCGTTCACGTCCGTGAACGTCAGGTCAACCGTCTTCTCGCTGCTGGTACCGCTCACCGGCGTCGCCGTCGACTCGCTGGTATTGATATAGCCGTCGTCGCCGGCAAAGTGCTCGATATCGACCGTTGGACCGGTGACATCCAGGGTGGAATTGGCGGTGTCATGCGCCTGATTACCCGCCGGGTCCGTGGCGGTGGCTTTGGCTTCCACCTTGCCCTCCGCCAGATTGCTCAGATCGGCCGTGGTGCTCCACTTGCCGTCTACCACGGTCACACCGGTTACCGTAACGACCTTGCCGTTCACGTCCGTGAACGTCAGATCGACCGTCTTCTCACTGCTGGTGCCGCTGACCGGCGTCGCGGTGGATTCTGCAGTATTGATATAGCCGTCATCGCCGGCAAAGTGCTCGATATCTACCGCAGGACCGGTGACGTCCAGCGTCGAGTTGGCGGTGTCATGCGCCTGATTGCCCGCCGGGTCAGTGGCGGTAGCTTTGGCTTCCACCTTGCCCTCGGCCAGGCTGCTCAGATCGGCCGTGGTGCTCCACTTGCCGTCCACTACCGATACGTTCTTGACCTCAACCGTCTTGCCGTTGACGTCGGTAAACACCAGATCCACGGTCTTCTCACTGCTGGTGCCGCTCACCGGCGTGGCGGTGGATTCACTGGTATTGATAAAGCCGTCGTCACCGGCAAAGTGCTCGATATCGACGCTCGGGCCGGTCACGTCCAGCGTCGAGTTGGCGGTGTCGTGCGCCTGATTGCCGGCCGGGTCCGTGGCGGTGGCTTTGGCTTCCACCTTGCCTTCCGCCAGGCTGCTCAGATC
>NZ_JAGFPF010000532.1:0-1253 GCF_025962695.1 Candidatus Symbiopectobacterium sp. NZEC135
TAAAGAAATCCTGGTGCATAAAAAGATGCAATTGGCGCAGCGGGAATATGATAAAAACGTGCTGGCGCGTCAACGGCTGTTAACCAACCTGCGTCAGGAGCTGCATACGCCAATGCAGGCCTTGCAGCAACACTTGCTGTCCCTGGCGCAAACCACGGATGACGACGTTCGCGCGGGACTGTTAGGTAAAGCCTCGGATGAAACGGCGCAAACGATCGCACTGCTGGATAATATTGCGCTCCATGACCAGCTCGACAGCGACGCGTGGCAGCCGGAAGTGGTGCCATTTTCTCCCTTAGCCATGATGGATAGCTTGCTGCTTGCCAGCCTGCCGCGCCTTTCCCAGAAAGGGCTGCACCTGTTTCATCACTACCGTCTGGAGCCGCAACGTTTGTATATGGGCGACATGGACATGCTGCAAAAAGCGCTGCAGCTGTTGCTCGATTACGCCATCACCAATACGGATTACGGCAAGATTACGCTCACACTGGAAGCGGATGCCCAGCAGGCGGACAAACTCACTATCCGGCTCAGTGATACCGGCACCCGCATGTCAGCGGCAGAACTGGATAATCTGCGCCACCCTTGGCTAACGGTGCCGTCTGCGGATCGTTCCCGGCAAAACTCAGGGTTTGCGCTGTTCCTCTGCCATCAACTGGCACGCAAGCTTGGCGGAGAGCTAAGTATCGCCAGCAAGCAAGATCTCGGCACGCACTACCAGTTGACGTTCACGCTGCCCGCCAGCGCCAGCAGCCGGGATGAAGACGAAAAACTGCTGGAAGACATGACGGTGCTGTTAGACATCACCGCCAATGAGGTACGGCAGATCGTGCAGCACCTGCTCGCCAGTTGGGGGGCAGAATGTATCAACGCTGATGAGCGACAGATGCCTCAGGAGTTCGACCTGCGCATTGTCGATGATGAAGCAAAAATGGCGGATAACACGCTGCTGGTGAACGGTGAGGATACCCAGGTGACCATACTGGCACCGAGGCGTTTACGCACCAATTTTAATATCAGTCAGTTACTGCAAGACGCATTATTGACCTTGATTGAGCAACAGTTTGAGTCCACGACGCTCGACGCTGCACCGACGGATATTCAAGAATATGCCCGGCAACTGAAAGCCAGCGACTATTTTTCGCTGTTCGTTGAAACGGTACCCGACGACATTGCCAAACTGTATACTGATGCAGAAGCAGGCGACTTTTCAACGCTGGCACAAACGGCGCATCGACTTAAGGGTGTGTTTG
>NZ_JAGFPF010000533.1:0-1251 GCF_025962695.1 Candidatus Symbiopectobacterium sp. NZEC135
ATTGGCACCGTCGGGCTGACCGAACCGCAAGCGCGGGAAAAATTCGGTGATGATCAGGTTAAAGTCTACACCTCTTCCTTCACCGCGATGTATACCGCGGTAACCCAGCATCGCCAGCCGTGCCGCATGAAGCTGGTGTGTGTCGGGCCGGAAGAGAAGATCGTTGGCATCCATGGCATCGGCTTTGGCATGGATGAAATGCTGCAAGGCTTTGCCGTAGCGGTGAAAATGGGCGCGACCAAACGCGACTTCGACAATACCGTGGCGATTCACCCAACTGCATCGGAAGAGTTTGTGACGATGCGCTAAGGGTGCTAACTACGATCTGTTCAGTGCCTCGAAAGAAGCTCAATCGCGAGCTTCTTTTTTTGTGGCACCTTACGCTTTACGGCCTCGACGCCTCAGCCCGATAAGCGAGCAGAAATACTGTGATGGCGCGCGAGACCGCTTCTTCGATGCGCTGCGCGTCTGGTGTGGTGTCGACGCCCAGTGCTGCGACAAGAAACAGCTCCGCTTCAATCAGCCCTTTCAAATGCATCGCGCATACCCAACTGTCTGCGTGGCGCAGAATGCCTTCGTCGCTTTTTTTACTGAGGTAATGGCTTAGCCTTTTCCAGCCTTTCTGTGGTCCTTCGGCATAAAACAAGCGGCCAATGTCACTACGTTCTGATTCACTGATCGCCATGCGCCAAATCGCCATCAGGCCGCTGCTCAGCACGGAGGAGAGGTAATTGCGGCCAAATTGGTTGAGCGTCGTTTCGATATCTTTCTTTGGGTCTACTGATTCGAACGCTTCCGCGATGTCTGTTTTGGCTGACGATGCCATGACGGCTGAGAAGATCTCTTCTTTAGAACTGAAATAGTTATAGAGCGTTGACTTGGAGCCCCCTACGCGGCTGGCGATCTCCGACATCGACGTGTTGTTGAATCCCTGCTCTATAAACGCGCGCGTCGCGATGTCCAGAATGGTTTGACGCTTGGTTTCACTTTTAACTCGCATACGCTTCTCTTCTCTTTCAGTCCAATGGGCAAGCTTCTCTTGACTATCGGTTTATGTCAAGTTATAACAAAACCGTACAGTACGGTATTAAAAAGGGTGTATCTTGAAAATCAATAAGTTAATAAATAGCAGCCTGTTACCTCCTGATTTGCGGTTTCCAATGCTTGCCGCAGTGCTCATTTTGGCAGGCTGTTCAACCGCGCCAGACAACACACTGAGCCAAATAAAACGCGCCGATGAGTTTGCCTCTT
>NZ_JAGFPF010000534.1:0-1250 GCF_025962695.1 Candidatus Symbiopectobacterium sp. NZEC135
AAGCTGCGCCAGATTTTCGGGGCTGATGCTGCGCTCTATTTGGATGTCAAAGATTACGGCTCCAAGTACATGGTGCTCAGCAGCGAAACGCGTGTCACGGCGGAAGCCAAGCTGGTGGATTTGAAAACCGGCAAACAGATTTGGAACGGTGTTGCCACGGCGTCCAGCAGCGAGCAGCAGTCCAACTCTAATGGCATCCTTGGCGCCTTAGTGCAGGCGGCAATAGAACAGATTGCCAGTACGGTGTCTGACAAAGGGCATGACATTGCCGGTATCACCAGCGTGCGCCTGCTCTCTGCGGGTACGCCGCGCGGTGTGCTGTATGGCCCGCGTTCGTTGCAATACGGCAAAGATGGCCTGTAAGTGATATTCCGTACGATTGATAATGCCTGAAGACATTATCACGAAAAGTGGAGCGCAGCAGGTTGCGCTCCACTTTACTTATCCATTCGTTATCAAAATATCCCCTTTCACATAAAGCCGATTGTTAGTAGTTTTTTCGATAAAAAAACACAAAATAGAAAAAACTTCAGAATCTTATTTAAAGGTGTGAAATGGCTGTTAATCTGCTGGGCGAACAACGATTAAGTACTAAAAATTATGCTAATTTAATCAAGCATAATGAAAAGGATAAAGCGACCCATTTAAACGTGTGGGACAAATTTTGTGATTTGTTCAGAAAGTGCAAAAAAAGCGATGTTGTTAATACCTTTTATAATCTTATTCATGGTGATGGCCGCAATCATGATAATAGCGGGAAAAATGCGTTTTATCATTTTGAACAGTTAAGGCATATGGCGGATCCTGATGACAGACATTTGTTTACCACGCGTGTTGCTGAAATCAATGGCGATGAGAATAAATATATATTTTTAATCGATAATGTGGAAATAGCCACTGTGTCGGTTAAGAGTTGGGATGCGCTTTATAGGCTGGAGCATAATTCACAGCCTTTGATCGATAATTATGAAAAAATTGTCTATGATTATGTTAAAGAAAATAAAAGCAGATTTTTAGATGAATATAAACAGACTAAAATTGCTGATAATTACGGCTCTGACGAGTTAATGGATTACAGTTGCTTTTTTTTGAATAACCACAGTGAAGTGAAAAAAACGCTGTTAGAACGAGGCATTATCAATATCTATGTCATGGATGAAATTAACTATGATATGGATAAAACGATTCCTGTTGAAGATAATCGACGGGGATATGCCCTTACAACCATCGCTGGATCATTGAGAACGGAA
>NZ_JAGFPF010000535.1:0-1250 GCF_025962695.1 Candidatus Symbiopectobacterium sp. NZEC135
AGGCGAATGACGCCTACAGTATTGATGGAGACGCACAGGCGTTTGCGCAATTTATCACGCAGTTTCTGAGCCGCTATCAGCGCTGGAATGCGCCGCGTTACCTGCTCGGTGAGAGCTACGGCACCACACGCACGGTGGCGCTGGCTAACCGGCTAAAGGTGCAGCACAACGTGGATGTTAACGGTATTATTTTGCTGTCGCAGTATCTGAGCCAGGATATTGATATCGATCGTCCCGAATCCAACCCCGGCATCGATCAGCCCTATTATCTGGCGCTGCCGACCTATGCGGCTATCGCCCATTATTATCAGCAGCCACCACACGTCGCTGAAAACCTGGATCATTTGCTGACTGAAGTTGAGCAGTTCTCCCTCGGCCCTTATGCTCAGGCGTTAACTCAGGGCAATCTGTTGCCAGAATCGCAGAAAGCAGAACTCGCTGAGCAGCTTGCCCGCTACACCGGTATACCCGCGCGCGAGTGGGTTAAGGCCGATTTGCGCATTTCAGGCCCGCTGTTTGTCAAAAAACTGCTGGCAGATCAGGGCGACACCGTCAGCCGCACGGATGGTCGCTACCGTGGCGCTTCGCTGGACAGAATGGCTGCACGAAGCGATTACGATCCCGTTATGACTATCGGCTCGGGGTTTATTTCGGCGTATCGCGACTATCTGGCAAAGGGATTGAACGTGAACACGCTGCAAGACTATGTTTCTGACTCGAATGCCATTTACCATTGGAATATGACGCCAGAAAACCGTTCTTTCAATCTGCTGCCTGCATTGTCCGAAACCATGAAAATGAATCCGCGTATGAAAGTGATGGTGCTCGGGGGGATTTACGATCTGGCGACACCTTACTTTGTCGCGCAATATCACCTTAATCACCTCTCTTTGCCGGAAAAACTGCGCGCTAATCTGCAATTTCATCGGTATGAGTCGGGGCACTTGCCTTATCTTGACGACAAATCGCTGCAACAGTTACACCAGGATTTGCATGGCTTTATTGTGGGGTAGTCCAGCTGACTGTTGGAAAATGGCGACAGAAGCCATGTTTATATGTCTCCATTAGGAGACATATAATTAATTGAAATTAAACAAAAATAAATAAACATTAGCATTGTGTCTCTATATGGAGACAGTTGGTGCATTCGTGCGTGGCGCACGCTGTCACTGATGAGGACGTTGTGCCAACCAGATGACTTTTAAATTATATATTTTTCAATGAGTTAATTTTTATTCTTTTTTTGTTTT
>NZ_JAGFPF010000536.1:0-1250 GCF_025962695.1 Candidatus Symbiopectobacterium sp. NZEC135
ATTTTCAGCTCGATGTCTCCCCCTGCGGCCAGCATGCGCTGGCGGCTTATCATCGCGCTGGGATGTATTTTGCTGACATGTCAGCTCATCAGTGTCGCCTGGCTATGGCATGAAAGTAAGGAACAGATCGAGTTTCTGGTGGATAAAACGCTGAGTGAACACGCGCGCAACGAGCATATCACCAAGGAAATACGCGAATCCATCGCCTCACTCAGCATACCCAGCCTGGTGATGGTGCTGGCTTCCCTGTTTCTTTCTATTCAGGCGGTGAACTGGATTACGCGGCCACTGTCACGCCTCGCTGAGGAACTGGGCAACCGCAGCGCGGAAAATCTGGAACCGATCGCCGATAATCAGCAGGTGGAAGAGATTGCCGCCGTGACACACTCCATGAACCAGCTCTTCGTGCGCCTGAATGAAACGCTGGAACGCGAGCGCCAGTTTACCGCTGACGTCGCGCACGAATTACGTACCCCGCTGGCGGGAATACGGCTGCACCTGGAGCTCCAGCAGCAGCGTCACGGGATCGATTGCCAACCGCTGATTGCACGCATCGATACCATGACACGCACCGTTGAACAGCTGCTTCAGTTGGCGCGCGCCGCCGTGGCGTTCTCCTCCGGCCACTACCAACAGGTTTCGCTGGCTCAAGATGTGATTATCCCCATACAGGATGCGCTGGAAGAGATGGTCTGTCAGCGCAACCAGCGTATTGACTGGCAGATCGGCGAGGGGGATGTGGCGATACAGGGCGATGCCACCTTACTGCAACTGCTGCTGCGTAATTTGATCGAAAACGCCCACCGTTACAGTCCACCTGAGAGCACCATTACCGTGCGGCTTACCGCCGATCCGGAAATCACCTTGCAAGTGCGTGACCAAGGACCTGGCATTGATGAGAGCAAAGTCGGTGAATTGAGCAAGGCGTTTGTCCGCATGGACACCCGCTACGGCGGCATCGGTCTGGGATTGAGCATTGTCACCCGCGTGGCGCAACTGCATCATGGCGCATTGACGCTCAGCAACCTGCGTGAGGGCAACGGCACGATGGCGGAGGTCACCTTCCCGCCGCTACTTTCATAAAAAAGCCGCGGGTTACCCCACGGCTCAATCTGCAACAACGCTAGCGCGAGTTATTTAGCGCTTTTCTCGGCAGCGGGTTTTTCTGCTTTGGCGGCCGGTTTGGCATCAGCGTCTGCCTTGATATCCAGCAGTTCCACTTCAAACACCAGCGTAGAGTTCGCCGGAAT
>NZ_JAGFPF010000537.1:0-1238 GCF_025962695.1 Candidatus Symbiopectobacterium sp. NZEC135
GTGTGATAACGAAAACCAACGCCTTGCACCACGCCATATACATAGGCTGTCACACCGTGTTCAGTCATCTAAACGCCTCCTCAATCATCAATCGGCAGGCACCTTTATTTCCTGCACAGTGATGCAATATGCATCATACTATTAACAGTAAAATAACCTCGTTCCAGTAGCAAATACGCTACGTCGACTTTCAACAGGCGACTTGAAATCTGGGCGTTCACTCCCATATAGCAGTAAGGTTACAGAGTCAGATCATCTCAGGAATGCTGGGATACCCTGGTGTCGTGATTGATATCGATCCCGAATATTCGCTGGTAAGCCCAGCGTGGGAGGAACTGGATGCCCACGATACGCTTCGTTCTGCACCTTGGTATCATGTCGTGATGGAAGATGAACAAGGGGAAGCCATTCATACTTATCTGGCAGAAGCCCAGTTAGTGCAAGAAGCGCCAGATGACGACAGGCATTCTTCTCTGGATGAGCTTGCCAAAGAGATTAAGCAGAGAGCGCCTCGCTTACATCATTAATACCGGCCGTGATGGCCGGTATTAGGTGCAGGCCTCTTACCTGGCAAGGCCCAAGCGCGGAATCTCAATTTTGGGGCAACGATCCATCACAACGTCAAGTCCGGCATCTTTTGCTAACACCGCTGCCTGCTCGTTAATGACACCAATCTGTAGCCACAGCACTTTTGCGCCAATGGCGATGGCTTCTTTAGCCACCTCGTAAGCCGCCTCTGGCTGGCGAAATACTTCTACCATATCCACCTTGCCGGGAATATCTGCAAGTGACGCATACACCCGTTGACCATGGAGTTCCTGCCCTGCCAATTTAGGGCTGACGGGGATCACGGTATATCCTTGCTCCAATAAATAAGCCATCACACCATAGCTGGGACGAGAGACTTTTTCACTGGCACCGACCAACGCAATCGTTTTTACCTTCTCCAACACCGATTTAATCTCTGCATCCTTCATTGTTGTTACCTCGTATCGCATGGGCTCTTTTACAGTGTACACCACCGCGCCGACTTATTTTTGTCTTACATTGACGACAGATCGGGCATTCAATCTGACATGCCTAAAAGGAGAACACCCGATAAAAAACTGTTAAAAAATGAAAACTTTGACACATTTAGCCAAATACTCAACAATGGCGCGATAAATGATGCCGGAGGAAAGCTGATGAAATTGTACCGTGTTTTAATGCTGCTTTTCTTCGTTACAAGCAGTATAGCC
>NZ_JAGFPF010000538.1:0-1238 GCF_025962695.1 Candidatus Symbiopectobacterium sp. NZEC135
ATCACCAGCACCACTTTGGCACCCGCTGCGGCACACGCGAACTCCATACTGCCCAGAATGTCTTCATTTTGCACGTTGCCCGCTACGCGCGCGTTAAAGGTCTCACCAATGCCCGTATCCAGCAAAATTTCAGCGGGAGCGCGCGAGTCGATGCAGCTCAAAATCACCGCCGCAGGGAATTGCCCCTCTTGGCTACTGATTTTTTGCGCCACAAAGTCATGCTGTTGCATCTTGCCTTCCCGAAAACGTGCATTGCCCGCTTTAAAGCTTTTGATCACATCGTCAGGTGTCATGCTGTCACGCTGCGCTTGGGTCAACGACGCGGCATAGCTGACGTGGGGAACCATAAAACCACTGATACCCGTGAGTGCCAGAACAGAGAGGGCGGCGGTGCGCTTGATCACTGCACGGCGCGATGGCTCGGGAGCGTCGAACTTACTCATAATAATACCTCATTGTTATTGTGGTTATGACGCCATGGCAGCCTGGTGCAGGACGTCAATGACATGCCAGCCACGTGACAGGTGGCGGTGCTGATAATAACTTTCAGTAATTAATTGCAGTAAGTGTAGTAGCGCCACATGCAGGGTTGTCGACGGTGGGAGAGCATCAAGGGGGAATGCAGCGGGTTTTTGAGTTTTTTTGACTATAAAACAAAATGTTAGTTCTGATAATAAACGGGCGTTGGTTGTGGGGCCCTGCAGGGCCCGACAACGGGCAATCAGCGAAACGGTGGCTCGTTGAACGTGCGAAGTTTGCGTGAATGCAGATGGTCGCCTTCTGCGCGTAACAGATCCATCGCGCAGATACCGATTTGCAGATGCTCGGAGATGGCACCTTCATAAAAACGGTTGGCCTGACCAGGCAGCTTTATTTCACCGTGTAGCGGTTTGTCCGAGACGCACAGCAGCGTGCCGTAAGGCACTCGGAAGCGATAGCCTTGTGCTGCAATCGTCGCGCTTTCCATATCGACGGCCACGGCGCGGCTCAGGTTGAAACGCAGGGCGGAGACGGAGTAACGCAGTTCCCAATTACGATCGTCGGTGGACACGCCCGTACCGGTACGTAGCCGCTGTTTCACCGCTTCGCCCGCCATGCCGCTCACCATTTTGGTCGCGTCATACAGCGCGCGTTGCACCTCGGCGATGCTTGGAATGGGGATATCCGGCGGGAGCACGGCATCAAGCACGTGATCGTCGCGCAGATAGGCGTGCGCCAACACATAGTCGCCAATGGTT
>NZ_JAGFPF010000540.1:0-1244 GCF_025962695.1 Candidatus Symbiopectobacterium sp. NZEC135
GGCGCTGTGCCAGCCGCTGGGTGAGCAACTGGCGGCCGCGATACGTCAGCGCCATCCGGTGGCAATGATCGATGAGTTTCAGGATACCGATCCGCAGCAGTATCGTATTTTCCGCGCCATCTACGGTGAACAACCCGACAGCGGCATGCTGTTGATCGGTGACCCGAAACAAGCTATCTATGCCTTCCGTGGCGCGGATATTTTCACTTACATGCGGGCGCGTGCCGATGTTAAGGCGCACTACACGCTGGAAACCAACTGGCGCTCTTCCCATGAGATGGTCAGCGGTGTCAATCGCCTGTTTCAATGCGTCGACAATCCGTTTATTTTTTCGGCGATCCCTTTTTTGCCGGTTAAGCCTGCTCCGGGTAAACAGGGGCTGCGTTTCGAGATGGACGGCGTGTCGCAGCCCGCACTGCAATTTTGTCTGTCGGGTTCGACGGCGTTGGGCACCGGCGAGTATCAGCAACTGATGGCGCAGCAGTGTGCCATGCAAATTCGCGATTGGCTGCAAGCGGGTCAACGCCATACCGCCTGGCTGGATAATGGCCGCGTGCGCTCTCCGGTGCAGGCATCGGATATTTGTGTCCTGGTGCGTAGCCGCCATGAAGCAGCGTTGGTGCGCGATGCGTTGCGCCGTCTTGCCATTCCCTCCGTCTATCTCTCCAACCGAGACAGCGTTTTCACCACACCGGAAGCGCGTGAGGTGCTGTGGCTGTTGCAGGCCGTGCTGGCGCCCGAACAGGAACGCACGTTGCGCAGCGCGCTGGCGACCTCCTTACTGGGATTCAGCGCGCAGCAGATTGATGCGCTAAACCAGAGCGAGGCGGATTGGGATGCGCAGGTCGATACCTTTGCCGCGTTTCGCGATCTTTGGCAGCGGCGTGGCGTGCTCCCAATGCTGCGCTCACTGATGTCGCATTACCGTTTGGCGGAAAATCTACTGGCTAGCCGTGAAGGTGAACGTCGGTTAACCGATTTCTTGCATCTGGGCGAACTGCTGCAACACGCTGGAGCCACGCTGGAAAGCGAGCATGCGTTGGTGCGCTGGCTGGCGCAGCAGATTTTGCAGCCCAATCCGCAGGCCGAAAACCAGCAATTGCGTTTAGAGAGCGATCGCCATCTGGTGCAAATTGTCACCATCCATAAATCCAAAGGACTGGAATATCCGCTGGTCTGGCTACCGTTTATTTGTCACTTTCGTCCTCAGTCTGATGGTATCTACCATGACAGGCGCACCTTTC
>NZ_JAGFPF010000053.1:0-28971 GCF_025962695.1 Candidatus Symbiopectobacterium sp. NZEC135
CCCACTTCAGTGTCTGTTCCGGTAATAAACCAACGTTTAGTCACGATAAATAATTCCATAAACCAAATGATAACTGAGGGGGAATCCTCCGGGTGCAGCAGGATAAACCTGCGCCAGCGCTTGCAACCGCCGCCGGGTGAGTAAACCGCGCGAACGATCGCCATGTAGCCAGGTGGCACCAATCCCTTTCAATGAGTGCATCACATCGCTTACGGTCGCAAAACGGTAGCTCAGCGTGTGTGGGTACAGCCGGTGACGATAGGGCCGACAGGCATCGGCGATGTGAGCCAACGGCAGAAAATCATTGACGCGTTTTGATCCATCCAAGCTCAACCACGCCTGCGCCAGTTCGCCGAGAGAACCTTCCGCCAGCGTAGAAAACACCACCGCACCGCCGGGACGCGTGGCCCGATAGCAGGCCGCAATGGCACGCGGCAAATCTTCGCACCATTGCACCGCCAGATTACTGAAGCAGAGATCGATGCTGGCATCCGCTAACGGCAAATGTTCAATATCCCCTTGAACGTAAGCATCTGCACTGTGTTCAGCTACCGCCTGTTGCAACATGCCAGCAGACAGATCCAAGGCGATCACCTGTTTACCCAGCGCGCGCCAGCGTTGACTGAAATGGCCAATGCCACAGCCCGCATCCAGTATCCGCTCTCCGGCAAGCGGTAGCGACAACGTCATCAGATGCTCACCGCTGGTGCGTTGCAGCTCGGCAAATCGGGTATAGCGTTGCGCCGCACGGCCAAAAGCCTGCGCAATGGCCCGTTTATTATGCAATTCATTACTCATTGGAACGCTCTTCTTGCTCATGCGCTGCCGAGTGCAAAGCGGCAAGCAGACGGGCGATATCGTCGTCCGTGTGGCTGGCCGTCAGCGTAATACGCAGCCGTGCACTACCGGGCGGCACGGTGGGTGGGCGTATGGCACTGACCCAAAATCCCCGTTCACGCAGACGCCGTGCCACGCGCAACGCGGCAACGTTGTCGCCGACGATCAGTGGTTGAATAGCACTGTGGGACGGCATCAAGGTAAAGGGCAAATCGCCGGCACCAGCGCGAAACTGAGCAATACGTCGGCCTAGCCTGTCACGTAGCGCGTCACCCTGCTGAATACAGGACAACGCCGCGCGTAATGCGCAAGCTTGGGCCGGTGGCATGCTAGTGCTGTAAATCAGATGACGGGCAAACTGTAAGAAATAGTCGGCCACCGATTCGCTGCACAACAGGGCAGCTCCGCTCACGCCAAATGCTTTACCAAAGGTCACAACCAGCAATTCAGGTTTTACCCCCTGTTGCCAGCAACTACCGCGGCCCTGCTCACCGCACACGCCTATCCCGTGCGCATCATCGACCATCAACCAGGCACCGCGCGCCTGCGTCAACGCATGCAGTGCGCCCAGCGGTGCGCTGTCGCCGTCCATGCTGAAAATACCTTCCGTGACAGCAAGAGTTTCACCCGACGATTCCCCTTCCAGCAGGCGTTGCAGCGCCGCTGGCTGATTGTGCGCAAAGCGCCGCAAAGTGGCCGGAGACTGAGCGGCAGCTTCCAGTAATGACGCGTGGCTGAGTTTATCCGCCAGAATGCGGTCTTGTCCCAGCATTAGGGCGGCAACCACGGCCTGATTCGCGGCATAACCGGAGACAAACAGCAGCGCACGCGGGTAACCCAGCCATTGCGCCAGTTCGCCCTCCAATGCCGCGTGCGCATCGGTATAGCCAGTGACATGTCCTGAGCCGCCGCTGCCCACGCCATAGCGCGTTGCACCGGTTTGCCATGCGTCAATAATGACGGGATGCTGGCTTAAGCCTAGGTAGTCATTGCTGGAGAAATTCAGGTAGCGCCGCCCCAGTTGCGTCAACCAAGGCCCACCGCCCTGATTAACAATGCGCGAGCGATAAGCCTCTTGTTCACGGCGCGCGATCAGCGCCGCGTCTATACGTTTTTGCCATCCCATAAGCGTCACACAGCAGCGTTATAGAACTGTTCGGTATTGGCTTGCAGCACCTGCTGCGCCAACCGCATCTGCTGTTGGTTGTCGCCCGCCTCCGTTTCCGTTTGCTGGGGATTGAGACCCAACTTGCGAAACAGGATCAAATCCTTATCTTCTTTCGGATTGGGGGTGGTCAGCAGCTTGCAGCCATAGAAAATGGAGTTAGCACCCGCCATAAAGCACATGGCCTGGGTCTGTTCGCTCATCTGTTCGCGACCCGCAGACAGGCGCACGTGAGAGGTCGGCATCATGATACGTGCAACGGCGATGGTGCGGATAAAATCGAAAGGTTCAACGTCGTCGTTATTTTCCAGCGGTGTACCTTTTACTTTCACCAGCATATTGATCGGTACGCTTTCCGGCGGCGTCGGCAGGTTTGCCAGTTGCACCAACAAGCCAGCACGATCGCGCACCGTTTCGCCCAATCCGACAATGCCGCCGGAGCAGACTTTAATGCCCGCGTGGCGCACTTTGTCCAGCGTATCCAGTCGTTCCTGATAAGTACGGGTGGTGATGATGTTGCCGTAGAACTCCGGCGAGGTGTCCAGGTTATGGTTATAGAAATCCAGCCCGGCGTCAGCCAGCCGTTCCGCCTGATCGTCGTGCAGAGTGCCTAGCGTCATGCAAGTTTCCATCCCCATTTCCTTGACGCCCTTCACCATCTGTTCCAGATAAGGCATATCGCGCTCATGAGGATTTTTCCAGGCGGCGCCCATACAGAAACGGGTTGAACCTGCCGCTTTAGCCTGGCGCGCGGAATCCAGCACCTGCTCAACCTGCATCAATCGCTCCGCTTCCAGCCCGGTGCGATAGCGCGCACTCTGCGGGCAATATTTGCAATCTTCTGGGCAGGCACCGGTTTTGATGGAGAGCAGCGTGCTGACTTGTACCTGACGCGGATCGAAATGCTGGCGATGCACCTGCTGCGCCTCAAACATCAACTCTAAAAACGGTTTATCAAACAGTTGTTGCGCTTGATCCAGCGTCCAATGAATACGTTCTGCCATAGGGTTGGCCTCTTTGTTCGACAGAAAGCCATGCCGCCAATGCGGCATGAAAATGTGGCGTAAGTGTAAATGACAACGTTATACTGTCAACCACGCGAGTGTTAATTTAGTTTACAACACGGTTTATTGATAATGTTGCTTTCAAACGCAGACTTGGAATTTGATCAACGCCATATCTGGCACCCTTACACCTCAATGACGCACCCCCTTCCCTGTTATCCGGTCGTCGCGGCACACGGATATCACCTGCAACTGGACGATGGGCGAGAGCTGGTGGACGGCATGTCTTCCTGGTGGGCAGCGATCCACGGCTATAACCACCCGCGTCTGAACCAGGCTTTACAGCAGCAGATAGCTCAAATGTCGCACGTGATGTTTGGCGGTATTACGCATCCTCAAGCCATCACACTGTGTCAACGGCTGGTCACGATTACGCCTGCGCCGTTGGAGTGCGTGTTTCTGGCCGACTCCGGTTCGGTGGCGGTGGAGGTGGCGCTCAAAATGGCGCTGCAATATTGGCAGGCACGCGGCAAGCATCGAGCGCGCTTTTTGACCCTGCGCCACGGCTATCATGGCGACACCTTTGGCGCGATGTCGGTGTGTGACCCGCACAATGCCATGCACAGTCTCTATCAGGGTTATCTGCCAGCACACCTGTTTGCCGATGCACCACGCAGCCGTTTTGATGACGAGTGGCAAGAGTGTGATATCCAGCCGCTACACGATCTGCTGGCAATGCACAATCACGACATCGCCGCCGTTATCCTTGAGCCAGTGGTTCAGGGCGCAGGCGGAATGCGTATCTACCACCCCACCTACCTCAAGCGCGTGCGCGAGTTGTGCGATCAATACGGTATCTTGCTGATCGCAGACGAAATAGCGACCGGGTTTGGCCGCACCGGCAAGCTGTTTGCCTGTGAACATGCCGGTATCTCCCCCGACATTCTCTGTCTGGGTAAAGCGCTGACCGGAGGATACCTGACGCTGTCGGCCACCTTAACCACGCGTAACGTTGCAGACACCATCAGCAACGGCGAGGCCGGGTGTTTTATGCACGGCCCGACTTTTATGGCGAACCCATTAGCCTGTGCCGCCGCCAATGCCAGTCTGGTGCTGCTGGATGAGGGGGGATGGCAACCACAAGTGATGGCGATTGAGCACCAATTGCGCGCTGAATTACTGCCCTTACGGGATTCGGCGTTGGTGGAGGATGTGCGCGTTCTGGGCGCGATTGGCGTGCTGGAAACCACACGACCTGTAGACGTGGCGCGCGTGCAGCGCTTTTTTGTCGAGCGCGGTGTGTGGATCCGGCCTTTTGGTAAGCTACTGTATGTGATGCCGCCCTATATTATCTCGCAACAGGCCTTAACACGCTTGACCAGCGCACTGCGTGACGCCGTACGGCGGCCCGAACTGTTTCAATAACAATTGGTTTCAATAACGGACGGAAAAGTCAGCGGGAAAAATCTGTGATCTGTGGCACACCAAATTGATTAGCGCTATGATAATCGCCTCAGCTTATCAGGGACTTCCCATGCGTAATACAACAATCCTTTGCGGGCAGTATTTACGCGCTTTCGCACTTATTTATCTGTGTCTGTTCGCAGGTAATGCGATATCCGCGTTACTCCCGCTAACCATTCCCGGCAGCATTATCGGTATGCTTATCCTCTTTGCCTTGCTGGCTTCGCAGATCCTTCCTGCGACTTGGGTAAAACCCGGCTGCTACTTAATGATTCGCTACATGGCGCTGCTGTTTGTTCCTATCGGCGTGGGCGTTATGAATTACTATGACCTGCTGAGCAAGCAGTTTGGCCCCATCGTGGTGTCCTGCCTTATCAGTACGCTGGTGGTGATGCTGGTCGTCGGCTTTTGCACGCAGTTGATGCAACGTGAACACATCATCACCACGCACGAAACGCCGGATGAGGAAGGGAAAAAATGATGTTGTCCAACATCTGGTGGTCATTGCCTCTGACCTTGCTAACCTTCTTTGCGGCGCGCAAGTTGGCGATAAAATGCAAAATGCCACTGCTAAACCCACTGCTGGTTTCAATGGCTATCCTTATCCCGGTATTGCTGCTGCTCAATATCCCATACGACAGTTATTTTGCTGGCAGTAAAGTACTGAACGATCTGTTGCAGCCCGCCGTGGTAGCGTTGGCGTTTCCGCTCTATGAACAGATCCATCAGATCCGTGCACGCTGGAAATCCATCATCAGCGTCTGCTTTATTGGCAGCATGGCGGCCATTATTTCCGGTACAGTCATTGCGCTGTGGTTAGGTGCGACGCCTGAAATCGCCGCATCGGTGCTGCCTAAATCGGTAACCACCCCCATCGCTATGGCGGTTGCAAGCACCATCGGCGGCATTCCCGCCATCAGCGCAGTCTGTGTGATTTTTGTCGGCATCCTCGGTGCGGTCGCCGGACATACCCTGTTTAATCGCGTGGGAATTCGTACCAAGGCGGCGCGCGGACTCGCCATGGGGACGGCATCACATGCGCTGGGTACGGCCCGTAGTGTCGAGATCGATTTCCAGGAAGGGGCGTTCAGCTCATTGGCTCTGGTGATTTGCGGCATTATGACGTCGCTAATTGCGCCTTTTATCTTTCCGCTGCTGGTACATCTGTTTCACTAGCTACAGCGATGATACAGACGGCGCGATCATCACTGCGCCGTTGCATTCTGCTCGATAATTTGAGATATATCGCGCAGAATGCATCTTGATTTCAATAAGTTCACGTTCAATGTGATACTTATCACGATTTATTGATACGCTACTTTTTACCCTGACAACAAACAATAATGGCAAAAAGAGTACATCGCTATGCACCCACGCTATCACGCCCCTTTTGCACAACTTTCTGACACACTGCAACACGCCTTGCTGCCGATACTTGAGCATCCTGACTTTGTCGGGATGTTGCTGGCTGACGAGGTTACGACCCTCTGTACCCAATGTGACCTGACGCCTGAGACGTTGTCCTATGCCCTGCTTCCCCTTGCGGCAGCATGCGCCATTGCCCCGATTTCTCACTTTCAAGTGGGTGCCGTTGCGCAGGGAGAAAGTGGCAACCTCTACTTTGGTGCCAACATGGAGTTCGCCGCCGTGCCGTTGCAACAAACGCTGCACGCGGAGCAGAGCGCCATCGCCCATGCCTGGCTGCGCCAGGAGCGCGGCTTGACCAGTATCACGGTGAACTACACGCCCTGCGGACACTGCCGTCAGTTTATGAATGAACTAAACCGGGCAAACACACTGCATATCCACCTGCCGGGGCGTGAACCTGCACAGTTGCACCATTATTTACCCGATGCCTTTGGACCGCAGGATCTGAATATCACCACATTGTTGATGGATCCCGTCAATCACGGGCGCACCCTGCTCGATGCCGACCTGCTGGCGCAAGCCGCACTGGACGCCGCCAATCGCAGCCATGCGCCTTACAGCAATGCGCTGAGCGGCGTCGCGCTGGAAACCGATCGCGGTGCGGTGTATACCGGCCGATACGCAGAAAATGCCGCGTTCAACCCCAGCCTACCGCCGCTTCAGGTGGCGTTGAACCTGATGAATCTGGCCGGTGAAGAGATTCACAGCGTGCGCCGCGCCGCGCTGGTTGAGCCACGCAATGCCACCATCAGTCAGTGGGTGATGTTGCAAATTATTCTGGCTGAAGCCGGGTGTACCGACGTACAGCAGCACTTCATCGACTGATGCAGCGCACAAAAATGATGAATAAACCGGGGAGCATTGACAAAATGTTGTGACGCAAGTCATGTGTAACTATTTTAATTAACATTTTCTGTACATATTTTTTGGGTAATTTAAGATCCGCGCTGTCATGTCGTGTCATTACCTAAATTCGTTTCTGTTACCCGAAGAGTAAGAAAAGTCATGGAATTAGAATACGAAAGCAAACGCGCACTCTACATCCCTTATGCTGGCCCTATCCTGTTGGAATTCCCTTTGCTGAACAAGGGCAGCGCCTTCACCAATGAAGAGCGTGCCAACTTCAACCTACATGGTCTGTTGCCTGAAGCCGTGGAGACCATTGAAGAGCAGGCAGAACGCGCCTGGCGTCAGTATCAGGAATTCAAAAATGATATGGAGAAGCACGTCTACCTGCGTAACATCCAGGATACTAACGAAACCCTGTTTTACCGCCTGCTGGACGCACACCTGACCGAAATGATGCCGATCATCTACACCCCAACGGTCGGTCAGGCGTGCGAACACTTCTCAGATATTTACCGTCGTGCTCGCGGCTTGTTTATCTCCTATCCAAACCGTGAAAACATCGATGACATGTTGCAAAACGCCACCAAGCAGAACGTGAAGGTGATCGTGGTCACCGACGGTGAGCGTATCCTTGGTTTGGGCGATCAGGGCATCGGCGGCATGGGCATTCCTATCGGCAAGCTGTCGCTCTACACCGCCTGTGGCGGTATCAGTCCGGCGTATACGCTGCCCGTGGTGCTGGATGTGGGCACCAACAACCCGCAACGCCTGAACGATCCGCTCTATATGGGCTGGCGTCACCCGCGCATTACCGGCGAAGAATACGATGCCTTCGTGGAAGAATTTATTCAGGCAGTAAAACGCCGCTGGCCGAACGTGTTGCTGCAATTTGAAGACTTTGCGCAAAGCAACGCCACGCCACTGTTAAACCGTTACCGCGATGAAATTTGCTGCTTTAACGACGACATTCAAGGCACTGCCGCCGTGGCTCTGGGTAGCCTGATTGCCGCCAGTCGTGCTGCTGGCACGCAACTGCGCGATCAAACGGTCACCTTCCTGGGTGCCGGTTCCGCCGGTTGCGGCATCGCCGAGCAAATTATCGCGCAGATGAAGTCTGAAGGTCTGAGCGAAGAAGAAGCGCGTGCCCGCGTGTTTATGGTGGATCGTTTCGGTCTGCTGACCGACAAACTGCCGAACCTGCTCGATTTCCAAAGCAAGCTGGTGCAGAAGAGCGAACTGTTGAGCGAGTGGGACGTGACCAGCGATGCTATCTCACTGCTGGAAGTGGTACGCAACGCCAAGCCGACCATCCTGATTGGTGTCTCCGGTCAGCCGGGTCTGTTCACGGAAGAGATCATTCGCGAAATGCACACCCACTGTGCGCGTCCTATCGTGATGCCGCTTTCCAACCCGACCTCCCGCGTGGAAGCGCGCCCGGAAGATATCATCCGCTGGACCGACGGTGCCGCACTGGTTGCAACCGGAAGCCCGTTTGCGCCGGTTAAGCACAAGGACACGCTGTTCCCGATCGCCCAGTGCAACAACTCCTATATCTTCCCGGGTATTGGCTTGGGCGTGCTGGCGTGTGGTGCTAAACGCATCACCGATGGCATGTTGATGGCCGCCAGCCGCGCCTTGGCCGACTGTTCACCGCTGGCCAACAACGGCGAAGGTGCTTTGCTGCCTGACCTGGAAAATATTCAGGATGTGTCGCGCCGTATCGCGATGGACGTGGCAAAAGCCGCGCAGTTGCAGGGTGTGGCAGAAGTGACCTCCAGCGATACGCTGGCGAAGGCGATTACGCACAACTTCTGGCAACCGCAATACCGCAGCTATAAACGTACCTCGTTCTAAGCGTTTCTGCTGCCAGAACCGCAACGGCCCCGATAATGGGGCCGTTTTTATTTGTATTGCACTACGGGCGTAACTTGGGATCGAGCGCATCGCGCAAACCATCCCCCAACAGATTAAACGCCAGCACGGTCAGGAAAATCGCCAGGCTGGGAAACAGCGCAACGTGCGGTGCTACTACCATATCCGCCCGCGCTTCATTGAGCATTGCCCCCCACTCCGGCGTCGGCGGCTGCGCCCCCAGGCCAAGAAAAGAGAGACTGGCCGCCGTAATGATCGACATGCCCACACGCATCGAAAAATAGACCACGATCGACGAAAAGGTGCCGGGAAGAATGTGGCGCAACAAAATAGTGCTGTCGGATGCGCCAAGGCTACGCGCCGATTCCACGTACGTTTGCTGCTTCAACACCAAGGTATTACCGCGTACCAGACGCGCAAAGGCCGGAATACTGAAGATCGCTACGGCAACAATCACATTAGCCATACCACTGCCCATCACCGCCACTACGGCAATCGCCAGCAGAATGCCCGGAAAAGCGAACAGCACGTCGCACAAGCGCATAATCAGCCGATCCCATACTCCCTCATAGTAACCGGCCACCAGCCCCAGTAGCGTACCTATCACCATGCCGACCACCACGGATAAGATACCTGCCGCCAGCGAAATACGCGCACCAAGCAGAATACGGCTGAATATATCGCGACCCAGCGCATCGACGCCGAGCCAATGCAGTGAAGAGGGCCCCTCGTTCAACCGGTCATAATCGAAATAGTTTTCCGCATCGAACGGAGCCAGATAAGGCGCCAGCAGCGCCACTGAGATCAGCAACAGCACAAAGATGCCCGCTATCACGGCGGTGCGCTGCAACAAAAAACGGCGCCAGAATTCACCGAGTGGAGTACGGATGGTGGTTTCCCGCAGCAGCGGCAGCGTTGCCAGCACGGCCTTACGTCGCCAATGTTTCATCGCGGTTCCTTATCGATAGCGAATTGACGGGTTGATTGCCGCATAAAGCACATCCACCAGCAGGTTAATCACAATAAACTCCAGTGAGAACAACAGCACTAACCCTTGGATTACGGGATAATCGCGCATCTCCACCGCGTCCACTAACAACCGGCCCAACCCCGGCCAGTTGAATACTTTTTCCACCACGATAGAGCCACCCAGCAAAAAGCCAAACTGAAGCCCCATCATCGTCACCACGGGGATCAGCGCATTGCGCAAACCATGTTTGGTGATGACCAAATATTCACGGACCCCTTTGGCGCGTGCGGTGCGCATATAGTCTTCTTGCAGCACATCGGCAAAGGAGGCGCGCGTAAAGCGCGCCATGACGGCGGCGACGGCAGCACCTAAGGTGAGAGAGGGCAAAATATAGTGACGCCAGCTCTCCGCGCCTACGGTGGGTAACCAACCCAATTCAACGGAAAACACCTGCATCAACAGCATCCCCAACGCAAACGATGGAAATGACAAACCGGATACCGCCAGCGTCATCCCCAGACGATCAGGCCAGCGATTGCGCCAGATAGCGGAAATTATACCGATGCTCATGCCAAAGATAACCGCCCATACCATACTGGTTACGGTAAGCCAAAGCGTCGGCAAAAAGCGGATGGCAATCTCGTTGACGACCGGACGTTTAGAGGCCATCGAGGTGCCTAGATCCCCTTGCAATACATGGGTGAAAAAGCGCCAGAATTGTTCGTAAAGCGGCCTATCCAGACCTAAATCCTGCCGTACCATGGCAATCACCGCGGCATCAGCCTCCCGCCCCGCCATCAGGCGCGCAGGATCGCCCGGAAGCAGGTGCACAAACAGAAACACCACGACCAGCACAATCAGCAAGGTGGGGATCATGCCCAGCAGCCGTTTGAGGAAATAATTCAGCATAACAACATGATTATCCTTCTCGTTTTATTCTCTGGCATAGCGTTTTCTACTCTCGGTTCTACACGCAGCGGCAACACAGAAACCATCGGGTTCTCAGCCGCGCCTGTCACGCGGCTGAGAAAAACCCAGCATCACTTACTGCGCCAAATCAGCCTCATCAAAACTGAATGCGGTATCAGGCATCACGTAGAACCCACTCAGTTTCTTGCTGTTAGCCGAAACCAACTGTTCCGTCACCAAAAATGCCCAAGGCGCATCCGCCCAGATTTTATCCTGCGCATCTTTGTACAGTTTTTCCTTCTGCGCGCGATCGGTGGTCTTCAACGCATTCGCCAAGTCGGCATCCACCTGTTCGCTGCTGTAAAACGCTGTATTAAACAACGCCGGCGGCCACGACGCCGTGGCAAACAGCGGTGTCAGCGCCCAATCCGCCTCCCCGGTTGAAGCAGACCAGCCGGTGTAGAACAAGCGCACGCCGGTTTCACTCACGCCCTTGCCTTCCACTTCGGCGGCGCGCTGCCCGGCATCCATTGCCGTAACCTGCACTTTAATCCCAACCTGCGCCAACTGTTGCTGGGTGAATTGCAGCACCTTCTGCGCCGTGCTGTGGTTATGCGATGCCCACAGTGTGGTAGTGAATCCATCCGGATAACCCGCTTCTTTCAACAGCTCGCGCGCTTTTGCCGGATCGTAAGGCCACGGTTGATACTGCTGGGCAAAATCGATGCTCTTCGGCAGCGGACCCTGTGACGGCACCGCGTAACCCGAGAAGGCCACTTTAATCAGGGCATCTTTGTTAATGGCATAGTTAATCGCCTGCCGCACTTTGAGATTATCAAACGGCTTTTGTGTGACGTTAAAACTGAGGTAACGGTGCAAAATGGAAGGCGATGTCACCACCGCCAACTGGTCATTTTTTTCCAGCACCTTGGCTTGCTCAAACGGCACTGGGAACGCGAACTGTGCTTCGCCCGTTTGGAGCAGCGAGGCGCGGGTATTGTTATCCACCACCGGACGCCAGGTAATACTGTCGAGTTTGGGCAGCCCCGCACGCCAATAACCGGAGAATTTCTCCACTTTCACATAGTCCGTCTGGTTCCAGGTGACAAACTTGTAAGGGCCAGTACCCACCGGATGAAAACCAATCTCTTTGCCATATTGCTGCAACGCGGCGGGTGAAATAATCACCGCAGCAGGGTGTGCCAGGTTGTTGATAAAGGCCGAGAACGGCTGTTTCAGCACGATTTTTACCGTCTGTGGATCCACTACTTCCGTTTTGGCAATCACCTTGAACAGGTTATAGCGTTTCAGGCGATTGTCAGGATTGCTAGCGCGATCGAGGTTCACCTTCACCGCTTGCGCATTGAAATCGGTGCCGTCATGAAATTTCACCCCGGCGTGCAGCTTGATGGTATAGGTCAGGTTATCGTCGCTGACCTGATAGCTTTCGGCCAGTACGTTGACTAACTTCATGTCCTTATCGAAACCAAACAACCCCTGATAGAACGATTTCGCCACCGTTTGTGACAGGGTATCGTTGGCATCATAGGGATCGAGCGTAGTGAAGTTGGATGCCACAGCAATTACAGCATCTTTGGCTGCCCAGGCAGGTGCAGACGCTATCAAGGCTGCCGCCACGGCTAGCGTACCCGCACGTTTGGCGGTGAGCAGATTAACGCGAGTCAAAAGTGTCATTGTGATCGTATCTCCCTGTATCCTCTGTCAATAAGCGCCCGCAATCATATGGTGGGCCACATAGTGCCGTTCACCCACCTCAACCAGCGGTGCGATCGTTGGTTCATCGCCCAGCGCCCGAACAGGGCTGGGTATATCATCCGCCAACAGTGCATGACGGTGATGGCGGCGACCCGGATCGGCTACCGGTACCGCTGCCATCAGTTTACGGGTATAAGGATGTTGAGGATTCTCAAACACCGCCTGACGTGGGCCGATTTCCACAATCTGCCCCAAATACATCACCGCAACGCGGTGACTGATGCGCTCCACGACGGCCATATCGTGGGAAATAAACAGGAAAGCGATACCGTATTCCTGCTGTAATTCCATCATCAGGTTGACGATTTGTGCACGGATCGAGACATCCAGCGCTGACACCGCCTCATCGGCGATCACCACCTTGGGGTTTAACGCCAGCGCGCGCGCGATGCATATGCGCTGCCGCTGCCCGCCAGAAAACTCATGCGGATAACGTCCGGCATGCTCCGGCAACAGCCCCACCCGCTTGAGCAGTTGCGCCACCCGCGCTTCAGCAGCCTGCTTATCCATCACGTTGTGGACTAACAACGGTTCCATGATCGAGAACCCCACCGTCAGACGGGGATCCAGCGACGCATACGGGTCCTGAAAAATCAGTTGAATGTTACGACGTATCCGGTGCAGCGCTTCGCTGCCCAGCCCTTCAATACGCTCACCCGCAAAGGTGATCGTGCCACGCTGGCTCGGCACCAATTGCAGCAAGGCGCGCGCTGCCGTGGATTTTCCACAGCCCGACTCCCCGACCAGCGACAGCGTCTCACCGGGATAAAGATCGAAACTGATGTGCTCTACCGCATGTACCTGATGGGTAACGCGATTGAGGATGCCCCGGCGCAGCGGAAATCGCGTTACCAGATCGCTCACCTGCAACACGGGCGTTAACGGTTCGGGTCGGTTCACTGGTGCCACGCTAGCCATCGTTTGCGGAGCAACCGCCTGCCCGTGGGCATCGGTAAGATGCAATGAAAACGGTGCCGGTTCGCTACGTCCGCGCATCTCACCTAGCGTCGGTACTGCCGCCAGCAATGCACGGGTATACACATGCTGTGGCGTGGCAAATATCTCGCTCACGCCCGCGGTTTCGACACAGTGGCCGTTATTCATCACCAGCACGCGATCGGCCACTTCCGCCACTACGCCCATATCATGGGTGATGAAAATCACCGCCATCGCCATTTCGCGCTGCAATAGCTGAATCAGTTGTAGAATCTGTGCCTGAATAGTGACATCCAATGCGGTGGTCGGCTCATCGGCAATCAGCAATGTCGGCTTGCAGGAGAGCGCCATGGCGATCATGATACGCTGGCGCATACCGCCGGAAAGCTGGTGTGGATAACGGCTCAGCACGCTTTTCGCTTCTGGAATTCTGACCAGATCGAGCATGCGCAGCGCTTCTGCCTTCGCATCTCGCGCAGACATGCCCTGGTGCAAACGGATGGACTCGGCAATCTGCTCTCCAACTGGAAACACCGGATTGAGCGAAGTCATGGGCTCCTGGAATACCATCGCCATGTCGGCACCGCGTAAACGACGCATCTCACGCTGGCTAGCGGTTGTGACATCCAGAATGTGACCGTTGCGGCGACGAAACAGAATCTCACCGTGATGAATATCCCCCCCAGCCTGCTCGATCAAACGCATGATGGCTAATGCTGTAACCGATTTTCCAGAGCCGGACTCACCGACGATCGCCAACGTCTCACCGCGAGCAACCGTCAACGAGAGATCGTGGATCACTGATACCGGCTCCCGCTGCGCGTGAAAACGCACGCCGAGTGACCGCACTGACAGAATCTGCTGTTCCGGCAGAATCAGTGTAGTATCAGCCGCTTCACGCACGGGCGCATGGGATATCATGAACGGTTTCTCTCCTTGTTTAACATCTAACGGAATCAGTCCGTTTGAAAAAACGGTTTTAGTTTTATTTAGCACACTGAGGGAGATTTAGCATAAAACTGCCGTGCAATGAATAAAATATGTCTCTTATAACATTGCGTTACAGCACATAATCAATCCGTCTATACCCTATGAGACTTAAAGGATGCTACTCCCTGATGATACGCTTTCCTGCCATAACCTTGACGTTGTCACATTCACCCGCTGGGTGTTCTCTGACATAATAGCGTTCACTTTGCTGGCGTAATCCCAGTGCACCGTATCGCGTTTTGCCCGATCTCCCGACGCAAAGACGTCGGCGAATGGAGTCATCATGGAAGCATTTACCTCAGGTTTACTCGCGCTTGAGCAAGCGCAGCAACGCATGCTGGCGCTGGTTTCGCCGCTGGCGCAGACCGAAATTGTCTCTCTTGAACAGGCGGCCGGCCGCATTACCGCCACCGATATTACCTCCCCTCTCGACGTGCCCGCCTTTGCCAATGCCGCGATGGATGGCTATGCCGTGCGCATGCCCGACCTGGCACAGGGCGATGCACTGCTGCCCGTAGCAGGGAAAGCCTTTGCCGGTAACCCGTTCGTCGGTGACTGGCCCGCAGGAAGTTGTATCCGCATCATGACCGGCGCACCGGTTCCGCCGGGGACAGAGGCGGTTATTATGCAGGAATACGCCGAAGCAGAGGCTAACGGCGTGCGTTTCACGCATCCAGTGAAAGCGGGCCAAAATATCCGTCTGGCAGGGGAAGACATTCAGCGCGGCGCGCGCGTCCTACCCGCGGGCAGCGCATTGGGGCCAGCCCGTTTGCCGCTGCTGGCATCGCTGGGCGTGGCTGAGGTCACCGTAATACGCCGTCTTCGCGTAGCACTATTTTCTACTGGCGATGAGTTACAGCATATCGGTCAGCCATTACAGGCAGGACAAATTTACGACACCAACCGTTTTGCGGTACGCCTGATGCTGGAAAAACTGGGCTGCGATATTCTCGATCTCGGCATCATCCGCGACGATCCGGTAGCCCTGCGCGACGCGTTTCAACGCGCCGACAGTGAGGCCGATTTGGTTATCAGCAGCGGCGGCGTTTCGGTAGGCGAAGCCGATTACACCAAACAGATTCTGGATGATATTGGTAATATCGATTTTTGGAAGTTGGCGATCAAGCCCGGCAAGCCGTTCGCCTTCGGCAAACTGCGTCAGGCCTGGTTCTGCGGCCTGCCCGGTAATCCGGTTTCTGCTGCCGTCACCTTCTATCAATTGGTGCAACCGCTCATCGCGCAGCTTTCCGGCCACAGCCAGTGGCACTTCCCGCCACGTCAGCGGGTAAAAGCGGCCTCGGCGTTGAAGAAAACGCCCGGTCGCCTCGATTTTCAACGCGGTATTGTTAGCCGAAATGATAACGGTGAGTTGGAAGTCAGAGCCACAGGCCATCAGGGCTCGCACATTTTCAGTTCATTCAGCCTTGGCAACTGCTTTATCGTATTGGAAGCCGAGCGCGGTGCAGTAGCCGCCGGAGAGTGGGTAGAAATCGAACCCTTCAATGCACTGCTGGGAGAGTGAGGATGCCAACAACCGCCCCCAAAGCACCAGAGAGTGACGATGCGCTAAGCCACAGCGAAATGCTGCGTTACAATCGCCAGATCATGCTGAAAGGCTTCGATTTTGACGGGCAGGAAGCGCTGAAAGCGGCCAGCGTGCTGGTGGTGGGTTTGGGCGGCTTGGGTTGTGCCGCAGCACAGTACCTGGCAGCGGCGGGCACAGGACATTTGACACTGCTGGATTTTGACACCGTTGCGCTTTCCAACCTGCAACGCCAGATTTTACACCGCGATGCGCGTATCGACATGGCGAAGGTCACCTCTGCCGCTACAGAGCTGGCCGCGATTAATCCCCATATATCACTCGAGTGCATTAACGACGATCTGGCGGATGAAGCCTTGCAGGCGCTGGTAACGCGCCATCAGGTGGTATTGGATTGCACTGACAACGTAGCGATACGCGATCGTCTTAACCGCTTTTGTTTCCACAGCAAAACGCCGCTGGTTTCTGGTGCCGCCATTCGCATGGAAGGCCAGATCAGCGTGTTCACCTACGGTGAACAAGAGCCCTGCTACCGCTGCCTGAGCCGGTTGTTTGGTGAAAATGCGTTAACCTGCGCCGAAGCCGGGGTGATGTCCCCGCTGGTTGGTATCATTGGTGCCTTACAGGCGATGGAGGCGATCAAACTGCTGGCGCATTTTGGTGAACCGGCCATCGGTCGGTTAGTATTGTATGACGCCATGACCACACAGTTTCGCACGATTACGCTACCCAAAAGTCCACACTGTGAGGTGTGCGGACACTGATCGGGCTGCGATAGCGCTGGATTCCCCCCTAGGTTGAGCACATTTTTGCTTAGCAGCTATTCTTCTATAGTATTGAGTTATCAGACTTGAAGCTGTCACTCAAGGGTGCCACAGTATCAAAGATATTTTGCGTCAAGGTTGCGAAATAACATCATGGTAAGGAATGATTAGAGGGGAATAACGCATGAGCAACGCATTTTTGCAGGCTATCAAGGTTCGCCGTTCTATCTACGCCATCGGTTCACACTTGCCGATTTCTGAAGACAAAATCACCGAGATCGTCAAGACGGCAGTCAAGCAGAGCCCGTCATCTTTCAACTCGCAAAGTTCTCGCGTCGTGATCCTGTTCGGCGCGCAGCATAAGAAACTGTGGGATATCGTCAAACATCAGCTCCAAAAAATCGTGCCTGCGGATGCTTTTGAATCCACCGAAAAAAAACTGGCCTCATTTGCTGCGGGCGCCGGAACTGTGCTGTTCTTTGAAGATACTGACGTGATCGAAACGTTGCAAAAGCAGTTTGCGCTTTATGCTGACAACTTCCCTATCTGGTCTGAACACGGCACCGGTATCGCGCAGTTCGCCGTCTGGACCGCACTGGCACAAGAGAACGTCGGTGCATCACTACAGCACTACAACCCGCTGATTGATGACGATGTGAAAAAAGCGTGGAATTTGCCTGCGCAGTGGAAACTGCGGGCGCAGTTACCGTTCGGTTCCATTGAGCAACCGGCCGGAGAGAAAACCTATATTGATGACGACACCCGTTTTCGCGTTTTCAAATAAGGCATAAACCACGCTGATTCAGAGGCCTATTTACGCCTCTGAATCAGCGTGGTGCAAACACCTCAATGGCTTTCTGTTCAATGGTGAAATGCGCCGGTGTGCGGCCAATCAGCTCACCGTCTGCATTGATATCGTGCGGTCGCCGGGTGTTAAGTATCAGCTCCGTCGTGGAAAAAGCCCGCACCTGACGCCAACGACCTTGAGTGCCACGGCGTAAAAATGGGATCAGCGCGATCATCTGCCACCAATGGTTCACTTCAAGGCTATAAACATCAAGCAGCCCATCATCCGGCGCAGCGCGTTGTTCTACCGTCATACCGCCACCATAAAAACGCCCGTTACCCACCGAGATTTGTAGCGTTCTGACACGTTCAGCCGCACCCTCATGGACAATTTCCGCACGGAAGGGCCGACTTTGGCGCAACAACTTACAGGCAGCCAGCGCATAACCGAGCGTTCCCCAGCGTTTTTTGGATTCAGCGGTCAGTTCACGCGCCAACACAGCGGAAAAGCCAATACTGGACACATTAAGGAACAGATGACCGTTCACCTTTCCTAAATCCACTGCCCGACGGTGGCCAGCAACGATAACCGAAATGGCGCTTTTCAGATCGAAAGGGATACCCAGCGTGCGAGCAAAATCATTGGCCGTGCCTAACGGTAGCACTCCCAGCGGCAACCCTGTCGCCACCAGGCCAGGCGCTGCCGCGTTCAGGCTGCCGTCGCCACCGCCGACGATGACCCTATCGACACGATCAGAATAATGCTCGATTAATTCGCTGTAGGTCATCGCCAGATCCGTGTTGGGAACGATCACCCGCAGTCCCTGCGCTGTTAGCTGAGCCAAGACCTCTTTGCGTGCACAGTCGCCCTTCCTTGATTTTTCATTAATCAACAGCAAGGCAGTGGCAGGTTGCTGTTGGCTTGTCATCATCGGCGGCATGATCGTTTTTCCCGTATGGCGTGCCCAAATAACCCTCGATTTAACCACAGGATAAATCGCTCACTCAAACACCCTTGCTGAAGGCGACAATAGTCTACAAAACATGACATTGAATGGCTTTCGACTTTCGCTTGAACTGCATCAGGGGAGTGCGCAACAGAAATGGCGCGCCCGTTTGCCGTTTTCTATGACGACTGCTTAACTTCAGTTAGCCGCATGTACCATCTTGATGCATAATCATCGACGTCCTTCACTCCCGCACAGAACACTACGAGGGTACAGCTTTGCGTGTAGATCTAATGACAAGCGCTGTATGGTTAAATAAAACACGAGCAGCCATGTTGTTCACTGTCATGCTACTGACCGCATTTCTGATCATCAGTTGGACCAGCTTTAAAGTGGCTCAACAATCGCTCGAGGCGGAGATCAAAGAAAATACCCTGCCGCTCACCAGTGACAATGTCTATTCAGAAATTCAGCAGGATCTGCTGCGCCCTATTTTTATCTCCTCGCTGATGGCGCACGATACCTTCGTGCGCGACTGGGTGTTGGATAATGAATCCGATCCACAAGCCATGATCCGCTATCTGCGCGAAATCGATAATCGCTTCGATACCATTTTTTCCTTTTTTATTTCTGACAAAACCAAACGGTATTACGATCCACAGCGGATTTTAAAAACCATGTCAGAGAATGTTGAAGAAGATCAGTGGTATTTTCAGGCGCGCGAACTCTCGGATGAGCATCCTTATCTGATTGAAGTGGGACACGATCCGGAAAAACGCGACCGCCTCGATATCTTTATCAATCACAAGGTCAAAGACTACAACGGTAATTTTATCGGGATTGCTGGCGTCGGAATTTCGGTCGAAAAGGTCAAACATCTGATAGAGAAATACCAGGAGCGCTATCGTCGTACCATCTATTTTACCGATAAGAGCGGTCAGGTGGTGTTACACGGTGCTGATTTTCGCAATGCGCTAAATATCCACCAGCAGCCAGAATTATCTGCCCTCGCGACAGCCATTTTGACCAATCCCGGCGGCAGCTATCAATATGATGACAACGGTCCAGTATTTCTCAATACGCGCCTGATTCCCGAATTTGACTGGTATTTGATGATCGAGCAGCGTAGCCACCCCAGTGAACATCGGCTGTGGATTACGTTGATGAAAAATCTGGGCGTCAGCCTAGCGGCAAGCCTGTTGTTTCTGTTTTTGCTGTGGTTAACCATCGGCGGCTATCAGCGTCGCCTCGAGCGTATGGCCACCACGGACAAGCTGACCGGGGTGATGAATCGTCAGGCGTTTGATTATTTTTTTAAACGCCTGCGCGCCATGCGCTTTACCCATCGCAAACCCATGTCGATCCTGATCCTGGATATCGACCATTTTAAACGGGTTAACGATGCCTACGGCCACGGTGTAGGTGATTTGGTGCTGCAAAATATTGCACAACTTCTGCTTCAAGCGATCCGTAGCTCCGATCAGGCGTGTCGCTGGGGGGGCGAGGAGTTTGTGGTGTTACTGGATGATTGCTCGCTGGAGAATGCGATGCAACGGGCTGATATTCTGCGCCGCGCCGTAGAAATTGCCGAAGTGTCATACCAGAAAGAAAAAATCCACATCACTGTCAGCATTGGCGTCACCCAGTATCGTGAAAATGAGAATCTGGACACCTTTATCAATCGCGCCGATATTGCGCTCTATCGCGCCAAACAGCTAGGTCGCAACCGGGTGGAAAGTGCGGACAATAACGTAGAGCGTCATCGCCGCACCCCATCGCTTTAAAGCTGCATACTGGTCAGCAGTACGGTCATGATAACAATGCTTATCATGATCGATGCCGAATTGGCAAAGCTGGCGACCACGGATAAATTGCCGCTAAAGCGCGACGTAAATATCGGTGACAACGAAGAGAGCGGCGCAAACACCACCACCGCTAACACCTGGCGGATCTCCAGCGGCAGGGGCGTGAAGAAATAGAACAAGCAGGCAAACGCCGCCGCCGAACCGTAGCGCAGCAACAGAATGGTCAACACGTGTTTCAACTGCGAGCGTTCGATATTGATCTCGAGCAGCATGCCGATAATCAGCATAGCGACAAACGGGTTGGCATTACCCAGTGTGGAAACCACCAAGGTTATCTGCGGCGGCAAATGCCAACCCATCAACGCGGCAATCATCAGGAACACATAGACATCAAACGGCACGGATGAAAACAAGCGTTTAATAATGTTGAGCCAGCCGGAACTTCTACCGGTTGCGGCCGACGCCGCCGCAAAGCTCCCCCCAGTGCAGATGACCGAGTTACCGGCATCAAACAGGCACGTCGCCACAATGCCAACCGGTCCGAGAAAACTCTGCACATAAGGCAGCGTAAAACAGCCAATGTTATAACCGGGCGAGTTGATCATGTAATACGCTTTCAACCCTTCTGGGCGACGGCGGCCAATCATATAGCCAATACCCAACAAAAGCAGATTACAGCCAAGCCCAAACGCCACCAGAATCAACAGCGAGTGATCGACCTGAAAGCTGGCAAAACCGGTGATAACGGCGGCTGGCAAGGTAAAATTCATCATCAGCTTGGACAATGCCGTTCCACTTTCCGGCTGCAGCACCCCACGCCGTTTTAATTGATAGCCAATGATAATAACCAGAATAAATGAAAACGCTTTTATCAGAACATCAACCATCTCTTATCCCCGAAAACAGACCGCACCGCATCAGCCTTGAGCAGGGTAAAATGCAGCAGCAGTGAAGGTGTAACAATACCATTCTCCGCTACGCCAGTAATGAGGGATATCATGACAATCGCCTTTTATGAGCACAAAAAGGCCAGAGACGTCAACGATCGGCATCACAACGATGCTAAAAGCAGCAAATGCTCTTTAATGAAACACCACGGCACGCCGTGGTGTTGGTAGAACACGCGCTGTGGGCACTCAGAGCGTTTCTGGTCGGGTCTGCACCCAGAATGCGTGAATCAATCCCGGAATATACCCCAGCAAAGTCAGTATGATATTAAGCAAAAACGCCAGCCCTACCCCTTTCCCTAATAACACACCCAACGGCGGAAGAAGAATGGTTAACACAATACGCCAGAACCCCATGATCACCTCCAGTCACCGTTACAAACCACGGGCTTAAACAATAATCCGGTGCTGCATGCCAGCGCATAACGATTTCCCGAACCGGCTGAACCATGTAATCCCGGGCATAAAGCGTCTTCACCCACTTTTTTCCCATCCAGACCCACTACCCGTGCTCCGATTGGCCGTTTGGAGGCATCCTCCGGGTTAGGAATAGAGACGACCGCATACTTGTCATAGGGCACGGCAACGCCGTGATGCGCGGCCACAACATTCACACTGGTTGCCGCCTTTTTGCCTTGAAGAACGGCTTGTTCATTGAACAACAGCGCATGGTTTTCGCCGTCAAACCACTGCGCCACATTGCCTTGGCGTTCCACGAAGTGTCCGGGTTTAGTGCCAGTAAATTCGACATTGAGCAACGCCGGTTCATCAACGTCAATATCCGCATGATCGCCGTGATCGTGGAAGGATATGCCCGATGAAAGGGCCGTTACGGTATTAGCGCTGCCCTGCACCGCAAAAACGACCGCACCACTCTCGCTACGGTATAACGCGGCCGGCCCTTTGACGGTAAAGGCATTTAGTTTGTCTCCGTCAAGTGCATCAATCACATTGATCACCGGTTTATTATGATCGGCGACGAATAAACGCCAGGCATTAACATCTTCAGCCAATGACGGTGCGGCAGTAAATCCCAGAAATATTGTTGAAATAGCTAATGATAAAAAGCGTTGTTTCATGGTTATCTCCCTGTTCATTTTCATAATTTTTAGCATGATAAATCTCACCAGACGTCGTGATGATTTATTGGACCTTTTGGTTTTCACTCAGCGCAGCAATTAGCGTATCGGCGTTGTGCTGCATCATATCGATATAGGTTGGGGCTGGGCCCGATGTGCCAGAGAGCGCATCTGAATACAGCACGCCAGCGAGGCTGAGCTCTGCTTCCGCAGCGATTTGCTCAACCAGACGCGAGTTTGCGATATTCTCGGCGAATACGGCGGCGGCGTTGTTCTTCTTTATCTCTCTGAGTATTCCAGCCACATCGGCGGCAGACGCTTCGGATGCGGTCGATACCCCTTGCGGTGATAAAAAATGAATGCCGTAGTCGCGTTCGAAATAACGGAATGCATTATGCCCCACCACCACCGTGCGTCTGTTTTCTGGAATGGACGTGATGCTGAATTGAATATGTTCATGTAATTGGGCTAGCCTGGCATCATATATTTTGGCGTTGGCCCGATAGCTATCACACCCAGGTTTATCCGCGATGCAAAAGGCATCAGTAATGTTTTTCACATAAACACGCGCATTGGCAATTGATTGCCAGGCATGGGGATCGAAAGGGGCGGCATGAAACACCGCTTTGCCATTGTAAAAATGGTAATGCCCCCCTGCAGGATCCTGAATAATATTCGCGCCCTGGGTGACTTCTATAATCTGCGCCGAGGTTTCACTCGCGGTAACCAGACGTTTGATAAAACCTTCAAGCTGCAAACCGTTGGTGAGAATGACATCGGCTTTGGACAGTGCAATAGCGTCTGCCGGAGAAGGTTCATACACGTGGGCATCACTGTCTGGCCCGACAATGGTGCGCAGTTCAATACGTTCTTTACCAATATTGCTGGCGATATCGCCAATAATAGAGAAACTGGCAATAACCTGTATTTTCGCATTAGCCGGTAAAGGTCCCCACGCAGCGATAAACATCAGTATCGCCACACTCCCACGTAAAAACTCAGTGAAACGCATAACCCTGAACTCCTTTCATGATTGCCCGTTATTCACTCGACGAAAAGTGATTCGGGTGATGACGTGACTATTTTTCAACACGACAATGGCGGCAGATAGCAGGTATAAAAATCCGCAGGCGAGAATAATGGTGGGGCCAGAAGGCAACGAAAAATGGAAAGAAAGTAGCAGACCGCTGACACAAGCGATGCTCCCCAGCAGCACGGCAAGCACGCACATCGCCAGCACTCTCCGGGCCCAGAAACGCGCCGTTACTGCGGGTAAAATCATGACCCCCACGGATAACAGCGTGCCTAACGCCTGATAGCCAGCAACCAGATTGAGCACAACAAGCATTAAAAACAGAAAATGGACCGTTGAACCCAAGCGCGACACCGAGCGTAAGAATAGCGGGTCCAAACATTCCGCAATCAGCGCACGCCAGAAAACAAACAGCGTTAACAGACTGAGCAGCGTTACCGACAAAATCAGCAACAGCGCGTCGTTCCCTAAGGCCAGCACCGTGCCAAACAGCACGTGCATCAAGTCAACGCTTGAACCGCGCAGCGACACGATGAGTACGCCGAACGCCAGTGAAATCAGGTAGAACGCGGCCATGGCGGCATCTTCTTTTTGAACCGTAAAACGCGATACCACACCCGCGCTCAACGCCACAATCACCCCGGCGATTGCGCCCCCCAACGTCATCGGAACAATATCCAGCCCAAACAACAGAAACCCGACTGCAGCCCCAGGCAAGATGGCATGTGACATCGCATCGCCCATCAGGCTCATGCGCCGTAAGGTCAAAAACACCCCCGCCGGGCAGGCACTACAACAAAGAAAAAGAGCACCAAACAGGGCACGCCGCATAAAACCAAATTCAACAAAGGGCACGACGAAAGCGGTATAAAGCCAGGCAATCATTGCATGCCCCCACTCGCTACGGCACACCGCGTGTCCGTTGATAATGATGACGCTAGCGTATCGAGTACGGCGGACGTCTTTCCCCAGGCCAGCAACTCGCCATCAACGACGATAGTTTCAGGAAAGTGGCATCTCACCAGGTTGAGATCGTGAATAACCACCAGCACCGTTCGGCCCTGCTGATGCCAGTGCTTGATGAGCGACAACATCATCCGCGTAGTTTCTGCATCGATGGCATTAAACGGTTCGTCGAGCAGGATGATGTGGGCATTTTGTACAATAACCCGCGCAAACAGCGCTCGTTGAAATTGTCCTCCCGACAAGACGGTCAGTGGTGTGTTTTCAAACCCCACCAAACCCACTGACGCTAATGCATCAGCCCTCCTTTGGCGCTCCTGAGCACGATGTCGACGGAGCAATCCCCTTTCAGACCACAGCCCTAATGCCACCAGATCGCCTACGCAAGCAGGAAAACTGCGATCCAATTCACTTGTTTGTGGCAAATAGGCAACACGCACACCCAAAGCCTTGGTGTGCGTGCCCGCCATCGGACGCAAAATACCGGCAATACCTTTGAGCAGCGTCGATTTCCCAGAACCGTTGGCCCCGATCAACGCCGTCAATGAGCCTGCCGCAATCGTGCCAGTGATACTTTTTATCGCGGGGTGACGGCCATACCCGAATGCCAATCCATTGAGCTGTAGCGAGGCATCAATCATGTCTGTCACATTCCATACAACCAGTTACGAATTGATACGTTATAACATAACAGTTAATGATTGGTAAATGAGAATAAATCCATTTTTACGTAGGGGTGTATCAGGCAGCGTGAAATCAGCTCATCGGGCACCGAATCACTGCATATGAACAACCGTGCGGGGCCAGGGGTCGGTAAAATCCCCTCCCTTCTTCCACCAGACAATCTCCTCTTCAGTAAGAAAGCACTGACGCAGCACGGTAGCAAACGTCTCTATTTCCGCTTTCTCGCCGATGATGGTTAAATCACAGCGTCGATCGCCAAATCGACCGGATGATGTGGCTAACTGCTGTTGAAGTGCCTGTCGCTCTTCTGCGGTCAGAGGGCTGTCCGTGTGTTCAAGCACACCTGATTTCCAATAACTAATGAACGCCAGACTGATGCTGCCAGCCGCCTGATTCCATAACAATGCAAGATCGTCCCTTCCCGGCAACCAAAAAAAACCTTTACTCCGATATACCCCGCTCCCCATATGGTGGTGGTAAGCATCCCACAAGCGCTGAGGGTGGAAAGGACGTTCATCCTGAATAACACATGAGGAGAGCGCGGAGTGCGATGCCGGCGAACAGACGGTACCAATGTCTTCCGTTAATTCGTCGATCAATCGCGCGACGCGGTGAAAGTCGTAAGGGGGTAACGCCAACACTGCTTCCAGATCAAGGTTTCCCCACGGCACAGCAACAATGCCCACCTCAGGGTTCAATGGGTGAATAGCAGTGCCAATGTCGGCGAGTGTCTCGCGCGGTAATCTGTCATGTTTGGTCAAAATCATCTGGTTACAGAACATAAGTTGCTCTGCCAACAGGTTGACCACACTCCTCTTTCCCTGCTCCAGATGTTGTTGCAAGGCAGTGATAAGGCCATACCCATCGTCATAATCCTCATGGAGCATCACCGCATCCACCAGCGACAGGAAGGCGTGCAGACAAACCTGCGGATGATCACGAAAATAGCGCACCAACGGAAGAGGATGACTGCTGCCTGAAGTCTCAAGCAAGATAAAATCAGGCGTGTTACCACTTCCCATTTCGTTACTCAACAAGCGCGTGATGGCGCTATCAAGTTTGGTAATCCCCATGTCGCTACTGATATTATCAGCAGCGATGCTGACCATATTTTGGCGCTGAGGCGAAACAATTTCCGTATTTGCGATCAGCACACCATCAACATCCAACTCACTCATATCGTTAACAATCACCGCAACGGAATAGCCCCGTTGATGGGATTGAACCAGTAAACTTTTTAGTAATGTGGTTTTCCCTGCGCCGAGAAAACCATTGAGAATAATCAGCGGTATTCGTTTACCGCCCTTCATCGTTGATACTGTATCCGACATAGCCCTACCCTATTCTCACACTGTCATTTCCTGATGCAGACCACACCCAGTCAACACTGTCGTGACCGTCAAATCGATTTATGATGTTATAACATAACAATTTTGATTTTAAGAGAAGCATTAGCATGGCGCTGAAACAATGACAACAAGAGAAAGGGTAGAAAACTCAGGGAATAAGCCTTCGTTTCAGGTGGTATTTTTGTCTTAATGGGAAAGGGTAGAATAGGTTCCAGCAAGTACAGTACATAAGCTGAATTTTTTCTCGGATTTGCTCAGCGGGATTTTAATCACAGAAGGGAATGGCTATAACTGTTTGAATATGTGGCGGAGAGGGAGGGATTTGAACCCTCGGTAGAGTTGCCCCTACTCCGGTTTTCGAGACCGGTCCATTCAGCCGCTCTGGCACCTCTCCGTTTAAGTGGTTGCTATCATGCCCTGTTTTACGGCATTTTAACAGCAGATATCCTTGCCTTTGTATTCAAGTGACGACTTAGCGAGCAACACGACGATGAAATGGCCATGGAAAACACAGCACGCACCGGAAAGCACACCCATTCAGTGGCAAGATGCGCTTGCCATTCCGCTGTTGGCACCGTTAAGCGATAGCGAGCAACAGCGACTTATCCTGCTTGCCAGTGATTTATTACATCAAAAACGCATCATTCCCTTACAGGGACTGACGCTAACGTCCGTTATGGAGCAGCGAATCGCACTGCTGTTTTGCTTGCCCGTGCTCAATCTCGGCATTGAATGGCTAAACGGTTTCCATGAAGTGTTAATCTATCCCGGCCCTTTCATTGTTAATGATGAATGGCAGGATGATATAGGTCTGGTGCACGCGGGGCCGGTGGTGCAATCCGGCCAAAGTTGGGATCAGGGCCCCATCATATTGAACTGGCAAGAAGTGCAGGACAGTTTTGATTTATCGGGGTTCAATCTGGTCATTCATGAGGTCACTCACAAGCTGGATATCCGTAATGGCGGTGAAGCCACCGGTATTCCACCGATTCCCTTACGCGATGTGGTGGAGTGGGAAACGCAGTTACACGCGGCCATGGAAGCACTGCAAGATGAAATCGATCAAGTTGGAGAGGATGCCGCCAGCATGGATCCTTACGCAGCCCAAGATCCGACGGAATGCTTTGCGGTGCTCTCTGAATATTTCTTCAGTGCACCAGAGCTTCTTTTCGACCGTTTTCCTACGCTTTATGGCTGTTTTAGTCACTTCTACCAGCAAGATCCCCTGGCGCGTTTAAAATCCTGGCAGCAGGCCAACCAGCGAGCCCCCGTGCTCTATTGACGAAGAATTGGCCTCAACTGTACACAGCCTAAGCAAACAGACGATACGGGCGAATTTACCGTTGACAGCCTGCCAGCCGACCGATAATATTCGCCCCGCTTACGCAATTCCTCTGTAGTTCAGTCGGTAGAACGGCGGACTGTTAATCCGTATGTCACTGGTTCGAGTCCAGTCAGAGGAGCCAAATTCTTGTTTTCATGCCGCTTTGCGAATCCTTATATGATTCGGATTCAATGAGTTAGCGTGAAAAGTCTTCCCGATGCATTTTCAGTTTTCCCTCCGCATCGGGAGAATTTGGTGGTCAGATTTGGGGTCAAGTTGGTTCGATGACGGAGTGACCCCCAAATGTCTCTTAACGACTCAAAAATCCGCAACTTAAAACCATCCGCAAAACCCTTCAAAGTTTCCGATTCTCACGGTCTGTATTTACTCGTCAATCCCAACGGTTCACGCAACTGGTATCTCAAATATCGCATCAAGGGTAAAGAATCCCGTCTCAGTCTGGGTGCCTATCCGCTGATCACCCTTGCCGAGGCACGGCAGCAGAGTGAAACCATCCGCAAGCAGTTGGCGAACAACATCAACCCGATGCAGCAACGCATCGCTGAAAAGGCTGCCAGTTCCCCTGAAAAATGCTTTAAAACCGTCGCACTCAGCTGGCATGGCAGCAACAAGGCCTGGTCAGAAAGCCACGCCGCCCGGCTGCTTTCCAGCATGAACAACCATCTCTTTCCGGCGATTGGCAACATGCTCGTGACGGAGTTAAAAACACAGCATTTCACCGCTCTGCTTAAAGGTATCGAAGCAAAAGGGCTACTGGAAGTTGCGTCCCGCTCCCGGCAGTATCTGTGCAACATCATGCGCTACGCCGTACAACGGGGGCTGATAGAAAACAATACGGCGCTGAATCTGGAAGGAGTCACCGCACCGCCGGTTAAACGTCATTATCCTGCCCTTGCGCTTGAGCGCCTTCCTGAGTTGCTGGCTCGCATTAACGATTACACCAAGGGAAGGCAACTGACCCGATTAGCGGTGATGCTCACCCTGCATCTGTTTATCCGCTCCAGTGAGTTGCGCTTTGCCCGTTGGGGTGAGTTTGATTTCAAGAACAAGATATGGACCATTCCCGCCACCCGGGAGGCCATTACTAACGTACGCTACTCCGGGCGCGGAGCAAAAATGTGCACCCCGCACCTCGTTCCTCTTTCCCAACAGGCCGTAGCTATTCTGAAACAGATACAAGATATCTCCGGCCATCAGGAATTGGTATTCCCTGGCGATCATAACCCGACCAAACCAATGAGTGAAAACACGGTTAACAGGGCATTGCGGTTAATGGGGTATGACACCAAAAATGATGTGTGTGGTCATGGATTCCGCGCGATGGCATGCAGTGCTCTGATGGAGTCAGAACTCTGGTCGCGGGATGCCGTCGAGCGCCAAATGAGCCATCAGGAGCGTAACAGCGTGCGGGCGGCCTATGTTCATAAAGCGGAGCACCTTCATGCCCGAATTGCGATGATGCAGTGGTGGTCGGATTATCTGGATGTGAACCGTGAGGGGTACGTTGCGCCGTATATTTATGCGAG
>NZ_JAGFPF010000541.1:0-1244 GCF_025962695.1 Candidatus Symbiopectobacterium sp. NZEC135
ACCAGTCATATAGAAAGAAAAGTTATATTGTGTGATTGGGAAAAATAGAAAAAATGGGCTAGAACAATCATATAGTTTGATTGCCTTAAACATTCTATTATTATAAACATCAAGGAGGGATATTATTTCCACTTTAACGCCAATCAATACATTTAGTTTAATATCCTTAGTCTGTTCTTCATTTCCTCTCTGCTGGTGTCTACCTTCGATCATCGTCCCCCACAATGTGAATATACCGCCGATTATAGTGCTAATTAAGCCAGATATCAAATCAATCCCCATAGAATCCTCAGGATATTTGCTCTACTCATATTATCACAAACCGGTATTCTTTATTTATTAATTGATACTAACGCCAAAACCCCATAATGTACCTGTCGGTGACAGTTCGGACATAACGCAATAGCATTTTCCACAGAATCATCGCCTCCATTAGAAAGCCACTCAATGTGATGAACCTCAAGAAATGGTGTGCCATCTTCTTTCAGGAAAGGAGCATCACGCTTACAGCTTTGACACTTGCCATTAGCCCTTAAAAGAACTTCGGCAACTACATACGGGCTTCGCTTATAAACTCGTGTTGTTACCACGATTAGCTCGGGAGTTTTACTCTCCGTTTTTAAAATCTCTTTGCGTTCTGATGAGGAAAGTTTTGACGCAGCATCAACAGCTTTTTCAAACTCAGATTTCACTTTGCGGTAACACCATTTGCCTTGTTGATCTTGGTACAACTCCCAAACACCATGAACAGAGGGTTGATAAACTTCAAAAACGTTTCCACGTTTGAATAATCGATCATACTGATGGTATCGATGATTGGTATCATCTGTTCTTCTTGCAACTTTATTACAATCCCAATGACTTCGATTGCAATTTACGGTGTTAATCACAAGATTTGAGCGCGTATTGTCGCGATAGTGAGGATACATTCTTCTAAGAAAAGAATCGACCTGCTTTATAGTTGCAGCCCCACCTAACTCCTCTACCACCTGAACAGTAGTGATTCTTATCGGCTGATTACCGTACTTGAAAGCACGGTTTGTTCCTGTTGTCATCGTCGGCCCAATCTGAAACTAATATTAAACTCAGGCTAACCAGAGTGCAGAAAATGTGCAACTGACAAATTTTGGACAACATGCAGAGCCGTCAGGTGGAAATGTAAAATGGAAGGGGAAATGTGTACATACAGGATGAGTGTTAAGATGTGACTAATGGCTGTCACACAAGGTGGTAACAGTCATTAA
>NZ_JAGFPF010000539.1:0-1244 GCF_025962695.1 Candidatus Symbiopectobacterium sp. NZEC135
CACGATTTTGGTACGCCCTGTCGCGGGGCGCTAGAACGGGCGCGGCAGCAGGTCGCCAGCCTGCTCGGCGCGCGCCATGACAGCGAAATTATCTTTACTTCCTGTGCCACTGAGGCGACGTCTACGGCGATCCACTCCGCCGTTGCACTCGATGCCAAGCGGCGCGAAATTATCACCACCGCGGTAGAACACCCGGCGACGCTGGAAGTGTGTGAACATCTGGAGCGTCAGGGCTATACCATCCATCGCCTGGGCGTGTCGGCGCAGGGCGAACTGGATATGGCGCAGTATCGCGCCTTGCTAAGCGAACGCGTGGCGCTGGTGACGGTGATGTGGGCGAATAATGAAACCGGAGTGCTGTTTCCGGTGCGTGAGATGGCCGCTCTGGCCCATGAGCATGGCGCACTGTTTCATTGTGATGCGGTTCAGGCCGTCGGGAAGATCCCGATTGTGCTCTCCAGCTGCGAGATCGACATGCTCTCTTGTTCAGCGCATAAGATCCACGGGCCGAAAGGGGTGGGCTGTCTCTATCTGAAACGCTCCACCCGGTTCCGTCCGCTGCTGCGTGGCGGACATCAGGAGCGCGGACGCCGCGCGGGCACGGAGAATATTGCCGGCATTGTCGGTATGGGCAGCGCCTGCGAACTGGCAGACGTGCATTTACCCATGATGACTGCGGCGGTTGCCCCGCTGCGCGATCGCTTACAGCACGAGCTGAGCCAGATCATCCCAAGCGTGATGGTGATGGGTGGGGAGCAACCGCGCACCCCTAACACGCTCAATATCGCCTTTGAGTTTATTGAAGGCGAAGCCATCCTGCTGCTGCTCAACCACGCCGGGATCGCCGCTTCCAGCGGCAGCGCCTGCACATCGGGTTCGCTGGAGCCTTCCCATGTGATGCGCGCCATCAGCCTTCCTTACACCGCCGCTCACGGCAGCATCCGCTTCTCCCTGTCGCGCTATACCCGTGAAAAAGAGATTGACGGGGTGATCGCCGCACTGCCGTCGATCGTGGAACGGTTGCGCACGCTCTCGCCCTATTGGCAGCAGGGAAAACCGCAGGCGACGGCGGGCGATTTTGCACCGACCTATGGCTGACACAGGGGAGAAAACATGGCGGATATGACGCTCAACGGCACGGTGATGATTAACGACACCACGCTGCGTGATGGGGAACAAAGCCCCGGTGTGGCGTTTCGCGCCAGCGAGAAGCTGGCGATTGCCGAGGCGCTGGTGGAGGCGGG
>NZ_JAGFPF010000542.1:0-1243 GCF_025962695.1 Candidatus Symbiopectobacterium sp. NZEC135
CAAGTATCAGGGCCGTGTACTGATCGATTTGCCCGAGGAGTATTTGCTGTGGTTTGCCCGCAAGGATTCGTTTCCCAAAGGGCGGCTGGGCGATTTGATGCAACTGACGCTGACTATCAAGATTGAAGGGCTGCAAGGGCTGGTAACGCCGCTCAAGCAGCGTTAGAAGCAGCACCGCGCTTGCGGTGCTGCGCGTGTGACTAAACGGCTACACGTAGATGTTGATTTTATTCTCTGCGGTTGGCTTGTTAACGCCTTCCTCTTTGGCAGTAGACGTGGATACCGCCTGCTGCTGTTTACTCTCCGATGACTCGTTCTGCAACTGGGCAATTTGCGCTTGAAGTGCCTGAATCTGTGACTGAATCAATTGCTGCTGCTTTTGCAGGCTGGCTTTTTCTTCATCCGTAGAGGCTTTCTCTGCGGAGGAAGAGAGCTCTTTGGACTGCTGCGTCAGCTTTTGAATCTGCTGATTGAGACGGGAAATTTGCTGCTCGTTGCTTGAACCTGAACTCGCGCTGCTGCTCGTAGCAGACGACACTGCGCTGATACTGGTCATTTTTTCTCCTTGTCATTGCGGCACTGAGTGTGCCCATAGAGTATCGACGTCTATCTCCCCTTGCTTCACAGGCTTTTTGTTTGGATACAGAACGATAGGATCAGGTTTGTTACAGTAAATGTAACCAAATATGTTTTTGCCGGTTTGGACGACAAAATGAGGGGATTTGGGCGAAAAATAAAGAAGGGGGAGGTGGGCGCACGGCGAGGGAATTATCCTTATTCCCGGCCGTATGCTGACGATAAAACGCGGTTAATCAACTGCCATACACATTGATGGCGTTGGTGAGTCGCTGAGCCTGACGGTTTAAACTTTCTGCCGTATCAGTCGATTGCACCACCATTTCGGTATTGCTTTGGGTCATGATTTCGATTTGGGCGATGGATTGGTTAATCAATCCCAACGCCTGCGTTTGCTCTTGCGTGGCGTTGCTGATCTCTTTGATCATGGTAGAGACTTGCAGCACTTCGCTGACGATATCCGCAATGTGTTTGCCCGCGTTTTCCACCATTTTACCGCCTGACTCCACGCTTGCGACGTTGGCATCGATCAGCGTTTTGATCTCTTTGGCGGCGGATGCGGAGTGTTGGGCCAGGTTGCGTACTTCGGCAGCGACCACGGCAAAACCGCGCCCTTGCACACCCGCTCTGGCGGCTTCTGCCGCCGCGTTGAGTGCGAGGATATTGG
>NZ_JAGFPF010000544.1:0-1242 GCF_025962695.1 Candidatus Symbiopectobacterium sp. NZEC135
CTACCAACTGAACGGAGCGAAACCTCATAACATAAATTCCTTTAACAGTGAGCGGCACCTGCGCCACCCCACGATCGTCTGCGTGAGAGTTTGAGTATCAGGCCAGAGAAAAGTGCCGTACAAGAGGGCAAGATTATCGTTGATTCTCACGGTGAGGGGAAGTGTGTTGCCTGAGGCGTTGGCGACACGGCAGGCTCGCCCGCCAGTGTGTATGCAGCCTTGTTACAGCGGCAAGGCAGACTCAACCTCATGCTGGAAAACATAAGGATCGGACAACAGGCCAAACTGTTCATCGTCAGGATAGGTGACGGCGACATGATAGTCTTCGCCCGCAAACGCTTTTACTGCCTCAATATCCTGCCAATAGGTGGCGAGAAAGAAATGCTCCCAATCGCCTTGCGTAACCCTTTTTACCGCGGCCCCCAGATTGCCCGGTATGCGTTGGGAATGTTGAATGCCTGTGACATCAAGGTGTGCGGCAAATCCCGCTGCATGCACAACGGGAACGCATCCGTGCCAAGTTCTTACGATCATTTCTCTGCTCCAGCAAACGTGATGCAGATAACGTAACCGAAGCGACGCACCACAGAAAGGAATAATTGCCTGCACATCGGCCATCGAGACATGACTTTCGAAGGAAGGCCTGAACGGCCTTCCCTCTGGTTGATGGCGTTATCCCGCCGTCGCCGAGCGAAACACCGTGAGGTCATGGTGATGCGGGAACAAATCGTCCAGCTCACGCTGGTGGGTAATGGCGATCACGGTACAACCCGGCAGTGTCTGTTTGAGTTCACTCAGCAACGCACGCGCCGCAGCGTGATCGAGACTGCTGGTAGCCTCATCCAGATAGAGCGTATCTGGTTTAGCGATCAACGCACGCGCGAAGGCCAGACGCTGCTGTTCGCCACCGGAAAAGATGCGATCCCAGTTATGCCGTTCGGTCAAACGATCGCACCACTCACCGAGGCCAACCTGCTCCAGGGTGTGCTGCATTATGCTGATATCCTTAAGCGGTGGGTGCGGGTAACACAGCACCTCCGCCAGCGTCCCCTGGCCCAGATAGCTCTTCTGAGGCAACAGCAGCGAGCGGCCCGCCTGAGCTTGCCACTGCCCTTGATAGTAGGGCCACAGCCCGTTCAAGGTACGCAGCAGCGTCGATTTTCCCAATCCACTGGGCCCGGAAAGTTTGCTCCAGCTTCCCGGCGCACAGTGCAGCGCCACATCGTTTAATAGCGGAGTACC
>NZ_JAGFPF010000543.1:0-1242 GCF_025962695.1 Candidatus Symbiopectobacterium sp. NZEC135
GCAAAGCCACATCAGACGGAAAAAAATAACCCAACTGAAGGGAGATAACTTAACAACAGGGATCAGATATACAGGCAACCCTGCTTCCCTGAATACGTTATCGATTATCTCAGGCTCAACATTGAGATTGCGTGCAGAAGACATTGCTCTGGGAAGGGGGCTGCTGAAAACCACTAACGCCCTGTGAGCCTGCACTCGACAGGCTTCTGGTGGTTGATCACTGCCGATACAAGAAAGATCGTATTGCTGAATCCAACTGGCCATTTCATGCGTAGTTACTTTTCGGGCACCAGTAAAACTGGGTTTACCGTGACGCATCAGAATAATTTCCATCGGCTGGCTCATCCTTTTATTAACGCCTGGTCAGAAGGTGAAAATATTTATCTGTGTATTCTGACGAGAAATAGTTTGAGTTTGCAACTTCATCGTGTGCAGCCATTCTACTGTAGGTGGTGTGGCTAACAACGCTTACATTCAATCTGGGTCTGGCAATCAATACACGTGGTCACACCGGGCAAGGTCTGGCGGCGTTTGTCTGGAATGGGGTCACCACAGCGTCGGCAATGAAATAGCGAAGGTGTTACAGCTGGTTTAAAACGGTTTTTTTCAATCATTGCTTCCAACTGCTGCTCATTAAATTCCTGATCGCGGTCGATGTCATCCGGCATGCGCTTTTCTCCTGATTAACGTCTCCTTTTCACAACGAGTGATGCGATGCCAGACGGCAGTAAGGCTCGGAGCATCACTAACACCAGAGAGTTCTTCGGTGATTTGCATCATGGTATCGAGTGCGTGGAGTGATTCGATGTTCTCCGTACCTTGCTTTTGCCAGCGTAGCCAGATAGCGCTATCGGTATTTTCATCCGGATGCGGCGTTCTTCCCTGCGCAACTCGGATACCGAGCAATCGGCGACGGGCGCACGTTTCGTGACAGGTAAGGCCAAAATACCGGTTTATAAGTTCAAGTGAACCGCCAAGCGAAATTGCCCGGTTAATTTGATGCTGAAGTTCCACCTCTTTACCGGATTGGATCAGAAGACGGTGCAAAGCCTCATGGTGAATTCTCACATTCATAAACTGGGTAGATGCTCTGCTGATAATAAAAAATTCATCCAGTGTCATTCGGTTGATCGCTATCATTTCATCGTGATTGAAACCTAATTTTTCGCAGTAACGAATGTTCCCATTTTTTAACGCGCGCAAAACATTAATCAATATGATGTAGTTGAGTGAGGGGATCAT
>NZ_JAGFPF010000545.1:0-1241 GCF_025962695.1 Candidatus Symbiopectobacterium sp. NZEC135
TCGCTTTCGCGCTGGCACACTGTTGACTGGTTCAGCCAGTAAATCAGCCCATCAGTACCACCAGCGGCATTAATCACACGCTCGTTGGTCAGGAATGGACGCCAGCGCGGATCATTACCCAGTTGCTGTTCCTGATTCGGCAGCAAACCGGATGGAAGCTCTTTAAGTTCCTCCGGTTCACTGACCACCAGCACCCTTCCATGGAATAACTGCAGCAGGTTTTTACCGGGGCGTAATATGACTTGCCCCAGCTCTGGCACAATGACGGGTTTAAACAGTGCTCTCACCCCCTCACCTCTGGCATAGCCAATTCCTCAACAACTTCACCGCTTTCCACGTAATACAAATGGCTGTCTGTGATGTTATTGATTAGGAGCACTTCAATTTCCCGTTGCGTCATGCCTTTGAATATCTTCGCCAGCTTCTTACGGATCGGGCGGTAGGTTGGCTCTATACCTGCCAGCTTTGCTGCTGCGTAACTGTGGTGACCATCCATGATCAACGTGTATTGCTTGCCTCTCAGCACGACTGGATAGACTTCAACGTAGAAGCGGTTAAACCGATAGGCCTTGTCTACGACTTTTGCGCGATCAAGGTAACGTTGGCTGCTAATGAGTGGACCATTGATCATGATGCGCCCTCCCGCTGGTATTTTTCGAACCAGAACACGATTGGCGATTGCGTGATTTGAACCTGTCCAAATCGCTCGGCAGTACGGAAATTCACGCTGTATTGCCGCGCCCTCTCTGCCTGCTCTGCTATCTGCTCTCTGAACATCTCAACGCTGAAGGTTGCCTTAAACAGGTTGCAGGGCGCACAAGCTGGGAATAAGTTTTCCACCACATCGTTTTCAGGCTTCCAATGCTCTCCCGTATACACGATTGCCCGAGTACCGTTTTGCTTGCGCTCACCGAAATTCCACTTGCGTAGCGCAGCCTCGACGTGATCCGCATGCCAGCCTTTTTGAAGCTCACAGCCGCAATAAGCGCACCGACCGCCGAACTTCATGCGCAATTCTTCACGCTGTTTCTTGGTGAGTTTCATGCGGCGTTCCTCACTGCCAATCGTTCGGCTTCTCTGCGGATCTGCGCCATGAATGCTTCACCTTGGGCAAACAGCCGATCACGTTCGATATAGGCTATAGAGGGGCCACGCCACTGCTTATCAAACACCGCTATGGCGCCAGCAAAGAACGCACTGGTTGCAACCTGCTTTTCGTCTTTCGGTTTGAACCAGGTCGG
>NZ_JAGFPF010000546.1:0-1241 GCF_025962695.1 Candidatus Symbiopectobacterium sp. NZEC135
GGGAAAATGCGTTCTGAAGGGAAAGAGTACATCGTTAAAGATGGCGATGTGATGAACTTCTTGTTTAACGTCTAATTTGATTTTGTTGTCTTATGGGATCTCATCGCATCTCATGAAGACTAATGAAACCTCTAAAATCCACGCCGTTGCGTGGATTTTTTCTTTTCGCAATACGGTTTTAAGAAGCTTTATCAGGTCATTCACAGACAGGGTAACGTATGAAATTATAAGCGAGTTCGTGGTATTTATTGTCTGTTAAAACTGAATTTTCGTCGAAAAGGAAAACAACGTTTGCCAGTACGTAACCCGGCGCCATGAGTTCCACCGGAGGCGCTTAATCAGAGCTGGTGGATTGATTTTATGCACGATGTATTCCTATCCCTCTATAAACAATAGTGTTACGAAGAATGCATGCGCATCTAATGGTGGTGCACATTACAAAGAAAAGACTTGTCCATCCTCCCTTCTGTACAAATTGAATTTTTGCAGCGAGGGCCTTGTCCACCTTTCGTTTTAGCCACGCACCTATTCGGCAAAGTACCACCATACTTATTTGCGATATTACTGATGATATTTGGGTTTGTGTGAAAGACATCCAATGCTCCAACAGCAATCCCTTTCAATATTTGAACCTCTGGTAAACGTGCAGAGAGATATCTAAAACCTGGTATCGCCAACACGTTCTGTTGTAGAAATTCTATAACTGCCGACAGGTCGTACTCGTTATCGGAAAGAAATTGAGCCTGAGCGGTTTGGTTGCCAATTATTAAAGATAGTAATGGATCTAGAAGTGTTACTTGTGGCAAGCCGAATGTCGAAGCCGCAACGGTCAAAAGACCAATTTCTGCACGATTTGCAGCAATACGCGTGCCTCCTTCTTCAGTTAGTAGAAAGTCTCCACCTCGCCCAAGTAAATCAACTATTGCCTCGGCTGCAAGTCCGCGAAGGAGATGTGGCGAAAGAGCGAAAGCAGGAAGAAGGGGAAATGCGCTCCACAAAGCGGCACCAATTGCCAATTTTGCAGGAATTTGTAACACATCCCAAACCTCCAACGTGTTTCCATAATTCACAAGACTGTTATTTTTTGTTTGAATAACATAGGATTCGCCATTTGTGTAACGCCATTGGCGGATGTGTCTTGAGTAGGGAATCCAACTACCTTTACCACCTTGCACCCACCAAGTGCAATTCAAGGCTGTAGGAATATGATCCTCTGTTGCCATTACTTCATACAACTCAGG
>NZ_JAGFPF010000547.1:0-1240 GCF_025962695.1 Candidatus Symbiopectobacterium sp. NZEC135
GGGTATCCTGGGGATTTTTGCCGGTCACTTTTTGGGGATGCTGACACCGCACTGGATGTACGAAGCCTTTTTGCCGATTGAAGTGAAGCAAAAAATGGCGATGATTGGTGGCGGATCGGCCGGTGTACTGACGTTTGTGGGCGGTATTTTGCTGCTCAAGCGCCGACTGACGAATCCGCGTATTCGCGCCACATCGAGCGTTGGCGATATTCTTATCCTGTCGCTGTTGGTGATTCAGGCCGGGTTGGGCCTGTTGACCATCCCGTTTTCTGCGCAGCACATGGACGGCAGCGAAATGATGAAGCTGGTCGGCTGGGCGCAGTCGATTGTGACCTTCCACGGTGGGGCGTCAGCGCATCTGGAAGGGGTCGCCTGGGTGTTCAAACTGCATATCGTGCTGGGGTTGACGCTGTTTGTGCTGTTCCCGTTCTGCCGCCTGGTGCACATCTGGAGCGCGCCGGTGGAATATCTCACGCGTCGTTATCAGTTGGTGCGTAACCGCCGCTAAGCGATAGCGATACAGAAAATCCCGCCATTCTTTTGAAGTAACCCATAAAGGTTGGCGGGATTTTTTTGTGCTTATTTAAACAGCCCCAGCACAAAATTCAGGATCAGAGAGGGTATCGTGAAATCCGGGTCAGCAAAGGTCACACCTTTGGCACCCAGATCGGCAAACAACGGCAGCGTAAGGGCTGGCAATACGCACAGCAACAACCCATTGATAAAGCTGGCGATGATGGCACCTCTGAAGCCGCCGGTTGCGTTGCCGAAAATGGCTGCTGCGCCGCCGGTGATAAAGCTCGCCATAATGCCGGGCACAATGATAGGCAGACCAATAAACGGGAAAATCAGAATACAAATCAGCTCAACCAGGAAACTCACCAAAAAGCCGATCAGCGTCGCGTTCGGCGCTTTGTCAAACAGCACCATAACGTCAACTGCCGGCACCGCGCCGGGCGCGAAGACTTTGGCAAATCCTTTAAATGCCGGAACGATTTCAGCCGTGAACAGCCCTACGCCTGCTTTTGCCAAATAGAGGCCGCAGGCGAAGGTCGCGGATTGTTCCAAAATGAAAATCAATACGTTTTTATCCGCCGCGCCGCTGCCATACACCATCACCATGGCGTCTTTGATTTGCGGTTGAGTGGCAAAAATGCAGGAAATGACCAACAAAATCAGCATGGTCAACAACGTGGCCACATTGGGCTCGCGCAAGAAGTCGAAACGGTTGCTGATTTCC
>NZ_JAGFPF010000548.1:0-1234 GCF_025962695.1 Candidatus Symbiopectobacterium sp. NZEC135
TTACCAGCAGCGCACGTACCAGCGTTTTATCGGGGCTGAATGTCATGACGGTTCTCCTGATGACAGGTCGCGGATAATCTGGCGAGTACGATGAATGCAGGTTGCTCCGGCACCCAGCAGTATCGCGGCAAGGAGGAGGGTAAAAATAGACTGTCCCCACTGTGGCACTATTGCGGCCACAATGGCACCTGCGGTGAGCAGTGCCATGCGGTGCTGTTTCGCCATGGGGCCGCTGAAGCGCTGCGCCAATTCGCAGGTGCCGCCCAGCAGGCGAATATACGCGGTTGCCAGCGCCAGCAGTGCCGCCCCCCAGCCCAGCAGCGGCGCGTAAGGGTGTTGCAGTATGCCGTAGCCGATGCCCAACAACAGCAAGGTATCGGATACGCGGTCGGGCAATTCGTTATACACCGCCCCCGCCGGACTGCGCATTCCTCCCTCAACCGCGACCATGCCGTCAAGCAGGTTACACAGTAAGCGCCCCTGAATACCGAGCGCGCCAGCGATCAACAAACCCCGTTGCAGGCCTTCGCTGTCACAGCGCCACACGATGAGAAAACAGAGCGCGCCAAGGGCGGCGAACAGAATACTGAAGAGTGAGATAGCATTGGGCGTATAACCTTTACGGCGTAAATAGCGTGCTGTCGCCGTTGCCCATCGTGTCTCGCGCGCCCGAATCGGACGGCGATCCTGGATGTCCTTTTCCATAACCCTGTGCTCGTGAAGTGAAATCGAGAGCGCACATTATAGCCAAGTTTGCAGAAATATTAACGGATTCCACCATAAGCCAGCGTGACTTCTTTGGCTGCACCGATCGCCAACGCCCCGAGTTCGGTTACGCGATCGTCCGTGATGCGGGAGATCGGGCCAGAGATGGAGATGGCGGCAAACGGTTCGCGGTGCTCGTCGAACAGACAGGCTGCGATGCAGCGTAGCCCGAGCGCGTGTTCTTCATCGTCAAAGGAGTAACCGCGTCGGCGGATTTGCGCCAAATCTTCTTTCAGATGCACCGGCGAAACCAGCGTGGCGTGAGTATAGGCATGCAATCCTTTGCGATGCAGCAGGCTGCTGACCTGATCGTCGCTCAGGTTTGCCAGAAAGGCTTTTCCCGCGCCGGAGGCGTGCATCGGAAGCTTTCCGCCAATCGGCGCAGACATGCGCATCAGCGCAGTGCACTGCACCTGGTCGATAATAATCGCCTGGTGATCGCTGTTGTCCAACACCGCCAGATTGACGG
>NZ_JAGFPF010000549.1:0-1233 GCF_025962695.1 Candidatus Symbiopectobacterium sp. NZEC135
ACCAGGCTGCTTTTACCGCTGCCTGACAGCCCAATCATCAGATACCACGGCATGGTGTACAACGCCCGCGCACCGAGTTGGTTCTGGAACGCCGCCAGCCAGCGATCGAGGAAGGTTTGCTGATGGTCAACATCGCGTTGCAGCGGATCCAGCTCGATGACCTGCTGTTCACGCCGCTCGGCACGCAGTTGTCGAACGCGTCGCCAAACGCACCAGGCGCTGTAGGCAAATCCCAGCCATAACCAGATAACGCTGAACACCACCCGTTCCCATATCCCTTGCAGCGGACGCCGTTCCCCCACCTGCAACAGTGGGCCGAACCACCAGGCCGCGATCAGCACAATGCTCCACAGCAGCACACCCAGCAACAGCCAGGAGGGTTTCAATTTTGGCAATTGCTTGCGCAAAAACGTTAAAATCGTTTTGAACATAGGTAACCACTCACTCCTGAATCTCTTATCGTTGACGGATCGCAGCCAATTGCTCCACACGGCCCACCATTTCTGGCTCCCACTGCATCAGCGCTAAACGCTGACAGGTCTGCCACAGATGCTGATAGTGCTGTGCGGCCAGCGCTTTCATGCCCTCTTCCATCAGTAAATCCGCCAGCACCAGCTCGGCATAAAAGCGATCGCGCGGCGCTTCCAGGCGATGCATCCGTTCATCCATCAGCGCCAGCGCCGCATTGATGCCCTTTTCGACGCGACAGTTGGCGACTTCCGTTGCCAACCCCTCCTGACGCCTGCCGCCACCGTGTGCTGGCTGGCTGGATTGCAGCCATTGGTGACACTTCCTGGTTAAAAAGGGCGAACCGTCACTAAACGCCAAATCGCTAAGTTCGGGCACCCGTTGGAGAAATACGGATAGCTCATCCGCGATAGCGTGGGCGACCGCAGCGTGCCCGAGGTGTGTCGCAACCGTAGCCGAGAGCATATGACCGTCAAACCAGTAGGGTGCCAGCACCAGACTCTGTTCAATGCGCTGCCACAGGCTTTGATCGGCCTGCGCCAGCGCGCCCTGGTATTCATCCACGCGGTCCGGCGATACCGGTGCCAATGGGGTTTTATTGCCCAGGGTACTCATCGGCGGCGTGGTAATGCCGGACCACAGGGCATTGCGCCGCAGTCGGTAACCCACCGGCGCATCCGGTTGACGTTCAACCAACAGCGCCGCCACATTGAGTTGTGTCTGACGCCAGCCGCGCTCATCGGAAGCATTGATCTCTACGGCACT